>NZ_CAXIAK010000005.1:0-84612 GCF_964021665.1 uncultured Acidovorax sp. | reverse complement strand
CCTGCAGGGCCGCCAGCGCCTGCTCGCGGCGGCGCTGATGCTGGTGAGTGCCGGCATGGCGGCGGCCTACGGCCCCATGGGCGTGCGCGTGAATGCGGTCAACCCCGGCGCCACGCACACCGAGTGCCTGTAGTCGGGGCTGCAGGCCACCGCCCGCATGCTCCATATTTCCGAGGAAGAAGCAATGGCGCAAGCCACGCGCAAGGTGCCCCTGGGGCGCCTGGCGCGGCCCGAAGAAGTGGCAGACGTGGTGCTGTTCCTGGCATCCGGGCGCGCCAGCTACGTGACAGGGGTGGTGCTCACCATGGATGGCGCGGCCACGCCCATGGTGGTTTGATGCTGTAGCCCAGGCCTTTCACCAAGCCCTGGGCCTTACTGGCGGCATTTGCGGAATTATTCCGATGCTTCTTGCCGCGCCAGCCGCTCGCTTTTCCAGTACACGTCGTCACCGCCGTTCATGCGGTTGAGCACACGGGCCAGCACAAACATCAGGTCGGACAGGCGGTTGAGGTACTGGCGCGGCGCATCGTTGAGCGCCTCTTCATTGCCCAACGCCACCACGGCGCGCTCGGCCCTGCGGGCCACGGTGCGGCAGACATGGGCCTGCGCCGCCGCGCGGGTGCCAGCGGGCAGGATGAACTCCTGCAGGCGCGGCAGGGCCGCGTTGTGCTCTTCCAGCGCCTCGTCCAGTTGCAGCACGGCTTCTTTCTTCAGCAGTTCAAAGCCCGGAATCGACAGCTCTCCGCCCAGGTTGAACAACTGGTGCTGCACCTGCACCAGCAGCTCGCGCACAGCGTCGGGCAGGGGCTCGCACAGCAGCAGGCCGATGTGCGAGTTCAGCTCATCCACATCGCCCATGGCGTGAATGCGCAGGCTGTTTTTGGAAACCCGCTGGTTGTTGCCCAGGCCCGTGGTGCCGGCGTCTCCGGTGCGGGTGGCAATTTCGGTGAGGCGGTTGCCCATGCAATAACTCCTGAAGGGGGTAGGGAATGAGAGTGCGGCGCTGCCGGGCTCACAGGTCCTGGCGCGAATCGAGCACGAACACCATGCCCATGACGCCCACCGACACGGTGCGCCCCCGGATGCTGGTGTACGACGCCACGCCCAACGAATGGTAGTTGGACACAAACGCCGCCAGCGCGCCCAGGCCCAGGGCACCCGCCAGCGGACTGCGCTCGGCCAGGGTTTTTTGAATCTGGCTGCGGTGGCGCTCGGCAGACGGGTTGAGCAGCGCGGCCGCTGCCACGAGCACAGCTACGGCTGCGAGGGCTTGAAGGGCTTTGGAGGCTTGGGTCATGGCAGCACCGGTGTGGACAGAGTGCCCGATTGTGCCCCTGCGGCCCTGCCCTTGGCGCCAGCTATGTTGCTCCGCTATTGATAGCTGCCTGCGCTTATCCAGTATGCGCTGCAGGCCAATTTGGCATCAAACCCTCGTCACAAGGGCTCACACCCGCACCACATACCGCAGCAGAACCAGTTACACGGCGCTGGCAAATGTTGGTGGGGGCAACAGCCGGCAAAAGTGCTGGCCTGCATGTCCATGCTGCGCTGCAATGCAGGCTTGTTCAACTTTCCGGAGCTCTGCATCCATGAAGACGACGCAACGAACTGCACCCGCCCACGCTCGCACCTGGGCACACCATTTCGAAGCCAGCAGCGTCTTGCTGTTTGCCGCCCTGACGTTTGGCACCGCAGGTGCCGTGCAGGCGCAAAGCGGCAGCACCAGCAGCCCGTCCCACGCTTCCAAGTCCGTCATCGGCCCCGCCAGCAGCAACCCCGCCACCCCCCAGGCCACCTTTGGCGGCGGCAAGACCCCCACCAGCAGCGCAGCGGCCGCTTTTGACCGCGCTGATGCCGACCGCAACGGCATGCTCAGCCCCCAGGAGGCATCGACCTTCCCGGCGATTGGCGAGCGCTTCCAGGCGCTGGACAAGAACCAGGACAAGATGCTCTCGCGCGAGGAGTTTGAAGCGGGCGCCAAGTCCTAAGAGCCCTTCCACGATCTCCAGTCGTTGGTAAGCGCAGCGCCCCCTGCCCTCTCCAGTGGGCAGGGGCGCGCTGCGTGGGGCAAGGGGGGCGCCCCTGCAAGCTGGCGGCAGCCATCCTAGAATCAATGCCACTGGCCCACTGCCCCTGGAGACACCGATGAACGCCCCCACCGCCGCTGCCCACCTGCTCCCGCAAATCCAACTGCGCGACGTGCCCCAGGCGCTCATCGATGCGCTGCAGGCCCGCTTTGGCGCGCAGTGCTCGCTGGCCCAGGCCGTGCGCGAACAGCACGGGCGCGACGAAGGCTCGCTGCAGGCGCCCCCGCCCAGCGCCGTGGTGTTTGCCGAAAGCACCCAAGATGTGGCCGACGCCGTGAAGCTGGCCAGCCAGTACGAAGTGCCGGTGATTCCGTACGGCGCGGGTTCCTCGCTCGAAGGCCACCTGCTGGCCGTGCAGGGCGGCATCAGCATCGACGTGAGCCGCATGAACCGGGTGCTCAGCATCAACGCGGACGACCTCACGGTGACGGTGCAGCCGGGCATCACGCGCAAGCAACTCAACGAGGCCATCAAAGACACCGGCCTGTTCTTCCCCATCGACCCCGGCGCCGACGCCAGCATTGGCGGCATGTGCGCCACGCGCGCCAGCGGCACCAACGCCGTGCGCTACGGCACCATGCGCGAGAACGTGCTGGCGCTGGAAGTGGTCACGGCCAGCGGCGAAATCATCCGCACCGGCACGCGCGCCAAAAAGAGCAGCGCGGGCTACGACCTCACGCGCCTGATGGTGGGCAGCGAAGGCACGCTGGGCGTGATCACCGAAGTGACGGTGCGCCTGTACCCGCTGCCTGAAGCAGTGAGCGCCGCCATCTGCTCCTTCCCCAGCATTGAAGCGGCCGTGCGCACCACCATCCAGATCATTCAACTGGGCGTGCCGATTGCGCGCGTGGAGCTGATCGACCGCCACAGCGTGCGCATGGTCAACGCCCACAGCAAGCTCAACCTGCGCGAAGAACCCATGCTGCTGATGGAGTTCCACGGCTCGCCCGCCAGCGTGAAGGAGCAGGCCGAAACCGTGCAGGACATCGCCAGCGAATTTGGCGGCAATGCCTTTGAATGGGCCAGCACTCCCGAAGAGCGCACCCGGCTTTGGACGGCGCGGCACAACGCCTACTTTGCCGCCGTGCAAAGCCGCCCCGGCTGCAAAGCCATCAGCACCGACACCTGCGTGCCCATCAGCCGCCTGGCCGACTGCCTGCTCGAATCGGTGGATGAAGCCGAAGCCAGCGGCCTGCCCTACTTTCTGGTGGGCCATGTGGGCGACGGCAACTTCCACTTCGGCTACCTGCTGGACCCGAATATCCCCGAAGAACGCGTCACCGCCGAAGCCCTGAACCACAAGCTGGTGGCCCGGGCCCTGTCCATGGGCGGCACCTGCACCGGCGAGCATGGTGTGGGCGTGCACAAGATGGGCTTTTTGCTGGACGAAGCCGGCGCAGGCGCGGTGGACATGATGCGCGCCATCAAGCGCGCGCTGGACCCGAAGAACATCCTGAACCCAGGGAAAATCTTTGCGCTGTGACCACAGGGCCGCTGCCACCCCGCTTTCACTCCTGATTTGATAGCTGGTAGCGCTTATCCAGCAAGCGCTAGAGGCCTATTTTCCTGCAAGGCTGATGGCGGGTGCGCGCCTTGCCCATCAACCCTGCTGCTGCGTAGCCCAGGGCATGCACTTTCGGCGCACACGCGTTACAGTCTTGGCCAGGAGGAATCGCCTTGAAAACCCCCGATATCCCGCCGGATGAGGATGCTCGCCTGGCGGAGTTGTGCTCACTCAATGTGCTGGACACCATCGCCGAGGAGCGGTTTGACCGCCTCACGCGCATGGCCAGGCGCTTGTTCGGGGTGGACGTTGCGCTGGTCAGCCTGGTGGACGAAAACCGCCAGTGGTTCAAATCCTGCGCGGGCATGGAGCTGAGCGAGACGCCGCGCGATATCTCTTTTTGCGGCCACGCCATCCTGGGCGATGGCGCCTTTGTCATCCCCGATGCGCTGCAAGACGAGCGCTTTTGCGACAACCCCCTGGTCGCCGGCCCACCGCATGTGCGGTTCTATGCGGGCTGCCCCCTGCGCGGCCCCGGCGGGCGCAAGCTGGGCACGCTGTGCATCATCGACTCCAAGCCCCGCGCCTTCAGCGACGAAGACGTGGAGATGCTGGTGGACCTGGCCCTGATGGTGGAGCGGGAGTTTTCCGCCATCGAGTGGGCCACGGTGGACGAGCTCACCGGCCTGTCCAACCGCCGGGGTTTCATGATGCTGGCCCAGCACAGCCTGCAGTTGTGCACGCGCCAGAACATTCCGGCGGCGCTGGTGTTCATTGACCTGGACTACCTCAAGCAGGTGAACGACCAGCTGGGCCATGCCGAGGGCGACTGGGTGCTGGTCACGTTTGCGCAGCATTTAATGAAGGCGTTCCGTGGCTCGGACGTGGTGGCGCGGCTCGGGGGCGACGAGTTTCTGGTGCTGCTCACCAACCACAGCGAAGCCGCGGCCGAAAGCGCCATGGCACGCCTGCAGCAGGCGCTGGATGCCACCAACGAAGCCGAAGCGCGGGGATATGACATTTCGTTCTCCTACGGGTTGGTAGAGTTCGACCCGAAGCGCCACCACACGATTGGCGCCTTGATCAGCGAGGGCGATTCGCTGATGTACAAAACCAAACAAGCGCGGCGCTGAGCCTGCGCTGCGGGTGCACAGCGCAGGCCCCTCTATCCACGCGCTCCCCCTGTTCCTCCATGAAGACCTTGCTGCTTTTCATCGCCACAGCCCTGGCCGAAATCATCGGCTGCTACCTGCCCTGGCTGTGGCTCAAGCAGGGCAAGCCGGTGTGGCTGCTGCTGCCCGCGGCGGCCAGCCTGGCGCTGTTTGCCTGGCTGCTCACCCTGCACGACACGGCGGGCGCGGGCCGCGTGTATGCGGCCTATGGCGGGGTGTATATCGGTGTGGCGCTGGCCTGGCTGTGGGCGGTGGACAGCATCCGCCCCACGGCGTGGGATGTGGCGGGGGTGCTGGTGGCGCTGGCAGGCATGGCGATCATCATGCTGCAGCCGACGCGCTGACCCAGACTTGCGCAGTGGACGCGGCGCAGGTCAGGGCCCCCGCGCAAGGGCCGCCCCGCCGCGCTGGGGGCGTCCCCCTTCCCAAATCGCGCAGCGATTTGAGAGAAGGGGGAAGGCGCGAAGCGACTCAGGGGGTTAATTCACTTTTATCAGCCGCCAGTCAATGCGGTTGTCCGGCCGCTGCACCAGCTCCACGTTTTTCTTCATGGCCCAGGCCAGCATCTGGTTGTGCAGCGGGATGTGAACCACATCATCGTTGTGCAGTTGCAGTCCTTCGGTGAGCAGGCGGTTGCGCACGGGCAGGTCGGTTTCGGTCTTCACGCGGTCCACGATGTAGTCCATGCGCTGGTTGCCGTAGCGGCCCAGGTTGTAGCTGCCATCGGCACCGGTGGTCTTGGTGCGCGCCAGCGACTGCAGGGTGTACAGCACATCGAACGTGGGCACGCCCCAGCTCAGCAGCGCAATGCTGGCCTCGTGCCGCTGGGCCATGGGGTAGTAGGTGACGGCGGGCAGCGTGCGCAGCTTGGCCTTGACGCCGATGCGCGACCACATCGAGGTGATGGCCTGGCACAGCTCTTCGTCCTGGATGATGGCGTTGTTGCTGCAGGCAAAGTCCACCTCGAAGCCGTCTTTGTAGCCCGCCTCGGCCAGCAGTGCCTTGGCGGCATTGGCGTCGAAGGGCAGGCGCTTGTCCACGGCTTCTGTCCAGCCGTTGACCAGGGGCGAGACGATGGCGCCGGTGGGTTTGGACAGGCCGCGCATCGTCACGCGCTGCAGCGCGGCGGTGTCGATGGCCTGGTACAGCGCCTTGCGCACGCGCAGGTCCTTGAGCGGGTTCTTGCCCTTGATGTTGCTGCCGGGCAGCTCGTCGCGGAACTGGTCCAGCGCCAGGTACACGGTGCGGTTTTCCACCATCTCCATCACCTTGAGCTGGGGGTTGGCCTTGATGCGCGCCAGGTCCTGGATGCTGGTGTCGCGCACCATGTCCACCTCGCCCGAGAGCAGCGCGGCAATGCGCGTGGCTTCGGACTTGATGGGGGCGTAGGTGATTTCGGTGACGTTGCCTTCGGCCTTGCCCGCGTTCCACCAGTGCGGGTTGGCGGTGAAGACGATCTTCTGGTCAGGCACCCATTCCTTCAGCACAAACGGGCCGGTGCCCATGGCGTGGCGGTGGGAGTAGGTTTCTTCCTTGCCCTTGATGTCCTTGGGCTCCACCGAGTTGTGCTTCTCGGCCCAGGCACGGCTCATCACGCGCAGCTCGGTCAGCTGGTTGAGCAGCACGGGGTTGGGGTTCTTCAAGAAGATGTCGATGGTTTCGCCATCCACCTTGGCAATGCGGTCCATGCCCTGGGTGTAGATGGCGTAGGTGGAGGTCTTGCTCATCGCGCGTTGCAGCGAATAGACCACGTCGTCCGCCGTCATGGCAGAGCGGTCGCTGAACTTCACGCCCTGGCGCAGCTTGAAGCGCATCTGCGTGGGGCTGACCTGCTGCCACGAGGTGGCCAGCACCGGTTCCACCTTCAGCGTGCGGCTGTTGAACATGACCAGCGACTCGTACACCGCTGCGTGGATGCCATTGCCCAGGGCACTGTTTTGCGAATGGATGTCCATGGTCTGGATATCGCTGGAACCAGCCCACTTGAACGGTTTTGCCATGGCGGGCAGAACACTGGCTGCCAGGGCAACGGTGGCCGCCGCCAGCACAGAGCGCTTGAATTGCATAGCCTCAATTCCTTGGTAAGGAGGGTTGAATGAAAGGAACGCTGAATATGCAGCAGCCCGCCCCGGCGCCCAAGCCCCTGCGCACCACGTGCGGCAAGAATGTGTCTTGGTCCGGTAGCTGATTGCACGAAAGCGCACGCTGGGGTAGGCGCCACCGCTGCGCTGCGCCCCCCGGCTACACTGCACACCGCAGGGCGCGCGGCGTGCAGGGCTTATGCACCAAAACACCCTGTAGCGCCCATTCTTATTGCGCAACCAGCTATTAAAACAATAGCAAAAATCCGCAACACAATCCACACCGCTTTTTTCCACGGAGTTACGCATGACACCCCTGAGCTTGCACCGCAGCGCTTTCCTGGCCCTTCTGTGCGGCGTGCTCACCGCCTGCGGGGCCGAGGTGGCCAGCACCGCCGTCACGGCCACCAAGCTGCAGGCCGAGCAAGCCAAGCAGGCCACAGCGCAGGCCGAAAAGATCAAGGCAGGACTGGCCGAGGCCACGCAGCGCACGGAAGCCGCTGCCTCGGCCGCTGACAGCCAATAAACGCCGCGAACCAGACTCCCTCCCCCGCCTGAGGCAAGCGAGGGACCCACGGGGGCTGTGCGCGTACCTGTTCGCGTACATATCCGCGCACCTTCACCAAGAATCGGCGCTGGCCCACACGCGGCGGCGCAGCGGCGGCTACGATGGCCTGGCCGGTTGCAGCCTTGCCCGGCCATGCCCCGCGCGGCTGCGCGCTGCGCCCCGTCACCATGCCCAACGATCTTGTCGTCCTGCGCCCAGAGGGGCTGTACTGCCCAGCGGGTGATTTCTACATCGACCCCTGGCGGCCCGTGGAACGCGCCGTGCTCACCCACGCGCATTCGGACCACGCCCGGCGCGGTTCGGCCCATTACCTGGCCCACACCGACAGCGCGGGCACGTTGCGCAACCGGCTGGGCGCAGACATCACCCTGCAGACCCTGGCCTACGGCGAAGCCATCACGCACCAGGGCGTGACGGTGTCGCTGCACCCGGCCGGGCATGTGCTGGGCTCGGCCCAGGTGCGCATTGAGCATGCAGGCCAGGTGTGGGTGGCCTCGGGCGACTACAAGCTCGAAGACGACGGCACCTGCCCCCCGTTTGAACCCGTGCGCTGCCACACCTTCATCACCGAATCCACCTTTGGCCTGCCCATCTACCGCTGGCCTGCGCAGCCCGTGCTGTTTGCCGACATCAACGCCTGGTGGGCCGCAAATGCCGCGGCGGGCAAGGCCAGCGTGCTCTACGCCTATGCGTTTGGCAAAGCACAGCGCCTGCTGCACGGGGTGGACAGCAGCATTGGCCCCATCGTGGTTCACGGCGCGGTGGAGCCGCTCAACGCCGTGTACCGCGCAGCCGGTGTGCCGCTGCCGCCCACCCACCGCGTGACGGACCCGCAACTGACCAAGACCGACCTGCGCCGTGCGCTGGTGATCGCCCCACCCTCGGCCGCTGGCACACCGTGGCTCAAGCGCTTTGGCGAACATTCCGACGCATTTGCCAGCGGCTGGATGCTGGTGCGCGGCGCGCGCCGCCGCCGGGGTGTGGACCGGGGCTTTGTGATGAGCGACCACGCCGACTGGCCCGGCCTGCAAAAGGCCATTGGCGCCACGGGGGCAGAGCGCATCATCGTCACCCACGGCAGCACCGAGGTGATGGTGCGCTGGCTGTGCGAGCAAGGCCTGGATGCGCAGGTGTTCGCCACCGAATATGGCGGGGACGACCTTGACGACAACCCGAGCACGGCGGCAGAAGAACCGGCCAGCGCCCCCACCTCAGAGGCCGCGCCATGAAGCAGTTCGCCGCCCTCTTCCAGGCGCTCGATGCCACCACCGCCCAGTCGGCCAAGCTGGCCGCGCTGGTGGCCTACCTGCGCGTGGCGGCACCCGGCGATGCGGCCTGGGCCGTCTACTTTCTGGCGGGCGGAAAGCCGCGCCAGATGGTGCCGACCAAGCGCCTCAAGGCCCTGGCGCAACAGGCTGCGGGTCTGCCCGAATGGCTGTTTGACGAAAGCTACGAGGCCGTGGGCGACCTGGCCGAAACCATCGCCCTGCTGCTACCCCCGCCCGCCGAGCCCGCTGATGTGCCGCTGGCCGAGTGGATGGCGCAGCTGCTGCCACTGCGCTCCCTGCCGCCCGATGAAGCCGACGCCCACCTGCGCGCGCAGTGGAACCGGCTGGCACCCGAGCAGCGGTTGGTGTACTTCAAGCTCATCACCGGCAACTTCCGCGTGGGGGTGTCGCGCCTGCAGGTCACGCAGGCACTGGCCACCGTGAGCGGGCTGGACGCCAAGCGCATCGCCCACCGGCTGATGGGCTACACGCAAATCGGCCGCCAGCCGCAGGCCGCCGACTATGCCGCGCTGGTGGCACCGGCCGAAGGCGATGCAGACCAAGCCACCGATGGCGCTGCCGGGCACCCTTACCCGTTTTTTCTGGCACACCCGTTCAGCCAGCCGGTGGCCGATATGCCCGCACTGCTGGGCCCGGTGGCAGACTGGCAGGTGGAATGGAAGTGGGACGGCATCCGCGCCCAAATCGTGCGGCGCGCCGGGGCCGTGTGGGTGTGGTCGCGCGGCGAAGAACTGGTGACCGACCGCTTCCCAGAACTGGCTAGCGCCGCACTGCAAAGCCTTCCAGACGGCACGGTGATCGACGGCGAAATCCTCGTGTGGCTGCCGGGCGAACCCGCCCCGCGCCCCTTTGCCGACCTGCAAAAGCGCCTGGGCCGCAAGACGCTGACGCCCAAGCTGCTGCGCGAACTGCCCGTGGTGCTGGTGGCGTATGACCTGCTGGAACACGCGGGGCAGGATGTGCGCGAACAGCCGCAGCATGCGCGGCGGGCGCTGCTAGAAGCCTTGCTGCAACCGCCCTCCACCACCATCGGCGAAACCCCTGCGGGCGCGCTGCGCCTGAGCCCGCTGCTGCAGGGCGCTGACTGGCAAGACCTGGCCCGCCAGCGCGAGGCCGCGCGCAGCCTGGGCACCGAAGGCTTCATGCTCAAGCACCGCCACGCCCACTACGGCGTGGGCCGCACCAAGGACGTGGGCGTGTGGTGGAAGTGGAAGATCGACCCCATGAGCGTGGACGCGGTGCTCATCTACGCCCAGCGCGGCCACGGGCGGCGCGCCAGCCTGTACACCGACTACACATTTGCCGTGTGGAACGGCCCACCGGGCGACCCCGACCGGCAACTGGTACCCTTTGCCAAGGCGTACTCGGGCCTGACGGACGCCGAGATTGCTCAGGTGGATGCCATCATCCGCAAGACCACACGCGAGAGCTTTGGCCCCGTGCGCAGCGTGGAGGCCACGCAAGTCTTCGAGCTGGGCTTTGAAGGCATTGCGCGCAGCCCGCGCCACAAAAGCGGCATTGCCGTGCGCTTTCCGCGCATGCTGCGCTGGCGGCAAGACAAGCCCGTGGCCGAGGCCGACACCTTGCAGACGCTGGCCGCGCTGCTGCCAGAAAGCAGCGCATGAGCGAAGGGGCCGCAAAGCGCTGGATGGCCGCCCGGGGCTGGCAGCCGTTTGCCTTCCAGCAACAGGTGTGGCAAGCCATGGCCGAAGGCCGCTCGGGCCTGCTGCACGCCACCACCGGCGCGGGCAAGACGTACGCCGTGTGGCTCGGCGCTTTGGGGCGTTTTTCGGCTCTGGCGCCCGTGGATAGTGCGCAAGCAGCTCCTAAAAAAGAAGCAAACAAGCCCCCGGCGCTCACGGTGCTGTGGATCACCCCCATGCGCGCGCTGGCGGCCGATTCGCTGCGCGCCCTGCAAGAGCCCCTGCCCGACCTGGCCCCGCACTGGAGCAGCGGCCTGCGCACAGGAGACACCGCCAGCGGCGAGCGTGCCGCGCAAGACCGGCGCCTGCCCACGGTGCTGGTCACCACGCCTGAAAGCGTGGCGCTGCTGCTGGCCCGCGCCGACGCGCACGAGCACTTGGCCAGCGTGCAGCTGGTGGTGGTGGACGAATGGCACGAGCTGGTGGGCAACAAGCGCGGCGTGCAGGTGCAACTGGCGCTGGCGCGCCTGTCGGGCTGGAACCCGCGCCTGCAGGTGTGGGGCATGTCGGCCACGCTGGGCAACCTGCCTGAAGCGCTGGCCACGCTGGTGCCTGCCCTGCCGCCGCGTGCACCGCGCCGCGCCAAACCCCTGCTGGTGCAGGGCCGTATCGACAAAGCGCTGCAGGTGCAGGTGCTGCTGCCCGAACGCGTGGAGCGCTTTGCCTGGGCCGGGCACATGGGCCTGTCGCTGCTGCCGCAGGTGGTGCAGTCCATCGAGGCCAACGCGTCGACGCTGGTGTTGCAGCACCCTTCGGATGCCGAAGATGGCACGCCGCCACCGGCCCACGGCGCAAGGCGCAGTCCGCCGCCAATACCGCAAGTATTGGCAAGGACTGCAACGCCGCGAGGTGGGGCGATGGCAAGTGGCAACCGGCATGCGAGGGGTGGTGCAACACTTCTCTTCACCAACACCCGCTCGCAGGCCGAGCGCTGGTACCAGGCGCTGCTGGAGGCGCGGCCCGACTGGGCGGGCGCCATTGCCTTGCACCATGGCTCGCTCAGCGGCGAGGTGCGCGGCTGGGTGGAGGCGGGGCTGAAGGCTGGCATGTTGAAGGCGGTGGTGTGCACGTCAAGCCTGGACCTGGGCGTGGACTTTTTGCCGGTGGAGCAGGTGCTGCAGATCGGATCGGCCAAGGGCGTGGCGCGGCTGGTGCAACGCGCAGGCCGATCGGGCCACGCGCCGGGGCGCACCAGCAGCATTACGCTGGTGCCCACGCACAGCCTGGAACTGGTGGAAGCCGCCGCCGCCCGCCAGGCGCTAGCCGAAGGCCGCATTGAAGACCGCCACACGCCCCGGGCGCCGCTGGATGTGCTGGTGCAGCACCTGGTGACCATTGCGCTGGGCGGCGGCTTTGTGCCCGACGCCTTGCTGGCCGAGGTGCGCCGTGCCCCGGCCTACGCCACGCTGGCCGACAACGACTGGCAATGGGCACTGCAGTTCGTGCGCCAGGGCGGCGCATCACTGGCCAACTACCCCGACTTTCACCGCGTGGTGCCCGATGAGGACGGCGTGTGGCGCATGCCCGATGCGCGGCTGGCGCGACGGCATCGCAGCAACATCGGCACTATCGTGAGCGACGCGAGCATGCAGGTGCAGTTCGTCAGTGGCGGAAAGCTGGGCTCGGTGGAAGAGAGCTTCATCGCACGCCTCAAACCCGGCGATGTGTTCATGTTTGCCGGCCGCCTGCTGGAGCTGGTGCGCACGCAGCAGATGACGGCTTATGTGCGCACCGCTCCCAAAGGCAGTGCTGCGCTGCCGCGCTGGAACGGCGGGCGCATGCCGCTGTCGAACACGCTGGCCGATGCCATGCTGCGCCAGCTGGAGCAGGCCGAGCGCGGCGTGTTCGCATCGCCCGAGATGCGCTGCGCGCAGCCACTGCTGGCGCTGCAGGATGCGTGGTCGGCCCTGCCCACGCCCAGCCGCCTGGTGGCCGAGGTGCTGCACACGCGCGAGGGCTGGCACCTGTACCTGTACCCGCTGGCGGGGCGGCTGGTGCACCTGGGGCTGGCGGGCCTGCTGGCATGGAGGGCCTCGCAGCAGGTGCCCAACACATTTTCGATTGCCGTCAACGACTACGGGCTGGAGCTGCTGTCAGCCAAACCCGTGGACTGGCCCGCGCTGCTGCCGCACCTGATTGGCGCGGCCACGCACAGCGCCGTGGGGGAAGGACTGGAGGCCGAGGTGCTGGCCAGCCTGAACGCCACTGAAATGGCGCGCAGGCGCTTTCGCGAAATTGCGCGCATTGCCGGGCTGATCTTTCAAAGCCACCCGGGGGAGCAGCGCAGCAGCCGGCAGTTGCAGGCATCCTCCTCGCTGTACTACGACGTGTTCGCGCAGTACGACCCGGACAACCTGCTGCTGGCCCAGGCCCGGGCCGAGCTGCTGGTGCAGGAGCTGGACATGGGCCGCCTGGCCCAGACCCTGCAACGCATGAAGGGCCAGCAACTGTCGGTTCACACGCTGGAACGCCCCACGCCCTTTGCCCTGCCGCTGATGGTGGAGCGCTTTCGCGAGCGGCTCAGCACCGAGAGCCTGGGCGAGCGGCTGGATCGCATGGTGCAGGCGCTGGAAATGGCCGCAGACGACACCATGGGCACGCACCTGGCACCAACGCGCGACACCACCCACTGGGACCTACACCGCGATGCGCCCGAGCGCCCTGCCCATCCACGCGCCACGCGGCCACGCCGGGGCGGCACGGGTTCTGACCCAGCAGCCGGGGCCATTGCGCCACCCCGGCACACACGGCCACGGCCATCGGTATGCTCGGCGCTCCATGGCTGCCCCGACATCTCCCACCACCGCACCCAGCCCGCCCACTCATGCCAATCCAGCGGGCGCGTGCCCCCTGGCCCTGCCCTGCGGCACGGTGCTGTGGCTGCTGCCGGGGCGCGCGGTGTGGTGGCCCGAGGCCCGCAGCCTGTTCGTGGCCGATGTGCACTTTGGCAAGGCGGCCAGCTTCCGCCATGCAGGCCAGCCCGTGCCCACGGGCACCACAGCCGACAACATCGCCCGGCTGGATGCGTTGCTCACCGCCACCGGCGCACAGCGGCTGGTTTTCTTGGGCGACTTTTTGCATGCACGCGGCGGCGCGCAACCCGCCCTGTGGCAGCAACTGCGCGGCTGGCGGGCTCGACACGCGCAAGTGGCCATGGACTTGGTGCTGGGCAACCACGACCGCCATGCGGGCACCCCGCCCGCTGACCTGAACATTGCCTTGCAGGAAGAGCCCTGGGCCCCAGTGCCTGGCGTGCCCTTGCAGGCAGCGCACCACCCGCAGGCCGTGGCGGGGCACACCGTGCTGGCGGGGCATTTGCACCCCTCGGTGGTGCTGCACGGCCCGGCGCGAGACCGCATGCGCCTACCCTGTTTTGCATGGCAGCCAGGGCCGCAAGGGCTGCTGGTGCTACCTGCATTCGGCGCCTTCACCGGCACGCACGCCAACACCCTGCCTGCAGGCTCACGGGCCTATGCCATTGCGGGCACGCGGGTGGTGCAGGTGCCCGGCGGTTGATGGATCACTGCGGCGCCCTTTCGGGCACGCGGGTGTTCAGCGCCGCAGGGCGGTATTCCGGCACAAAAGCGCAGCCCTTGCCAAAGGTGGCCTCCAGCGCCGGGCATTGGCTGGCAATGCTGGCGGGCGTGGGCCGGGTGCCGTCTTCCACCCAGCGCAGCAGGGCCGCCATCAGCGTGGGGTAGGTCGGGTCGCTCAGATAGCTGTGGCTGCTGTGCCGCGTGAAGGTCTGCACCAGGTGGCCGCTGGTGCCCGCCTGCTCCATCGTGGTTTTGAATGCGGCATCCAGTTCCACGAACGCGGTCGCGTCGTCGATGCCTTTGACGGTGAGCACCGGCACAGGGATGCGGCCGGTGGGGTCGGTGTCTTGCGCGAAGCGGGCCAGCGCTGCCGGGTGGGCCCGGTAGCGCAGCACACCGGCGTTCAGTGCTGCATCGTCATCAGAGCCCCGGTAGCGCACGCCTTCGTTGCCAAACGGGCTGGCGCCCCCGGTGCGGTGCTGCACCACGTCGCGGAAGTGGAACGTCGCCCAATTCATGTGGCCCTGGATGGAACTGGCCGGAATACGGATGACGTCGGTGATCACCTTCACACGGCGCTGCTGCTCTGGCGTGCGGGCAGATGCGGGCTTGTCCAGCCCCAGGCATTCATTCACGCGCACAGCCAGGTCGGCCGGGGTCAGGGTCGCATCAGCGGGCAGGCCGATGTTCAGCGGGTACTGCACTTCGGTGGGCCGTGGGTGGTTGTTGCAGAGGTACTGGTAGACCACGCGCAGGTCGGTGCGAAAGTCGTACGAGCGCGAGCCCCCCGGCCAGCACACCGCTGGTGAGCAACACGGCGTCATACGGGCGCTGGCCTTGGGTTGTGGAAGTGAACATCTCGGCCCCCCGCGCCGCCACGCTCGCTCCCCACGACTGCCCGTGCAGGATGGTGCGGCGCGGCTGTGCCACATGGCCCACAAAGATCTGCCGCAGGCGTTCGGTGTCTTCCGCCGCAGCGCGCACCTCCACACCGCCCTGGCGGAAGGTGCTGCCCGCCCACGCATAGCCCGCCTTGACCATGATGGCCCAGCGCTCCAGGTCTTGTACCGATCGCTCCAGCTTGGGCGCTCCCAGCGCTGGCCCGCCGTGGGCGTGCAGCACCAGGTGGCCGTTCCACTGGCGGGGCATGGCGATGAGGTAGTAGGCCCCCGCAGAATCCTGCCCCGCCAGGCAGCGGGCCAGGGCCGCGAGCGCCGGGGGGCAGGCCACAGCCACGGGCGGGGCTTCTGACGTTTTCGCAGGCTTAGGCGACAAGGGCGCACAGGCGGCGGCAGCCAGCGCGATTCCGGTACAGGCCCAGCGCGTGGCGGCAGAGTGAATCCAATGGGGTGCAGGCATGGGCGCGGCTCCGGGGTGCGGGAAGAAGGGCCATCGTAGGGAGCACATCCATGCACGTCAAACCACGCCGTGCGCTGCGCCCGGGCAACACAGGGCGCTTCTGCGCATGTAACGGTTGGCAACCGCTGTGCCGCCACGCCACGGCGCGGGCACACTTCCACCACGCCGCAGCCACAGGGCCCTGCCACCGTGCGCTAGTGGTAACACCAGGGCGTTCACATCCTTCACAACCACGCGGCAGCGCGAGGAGCGCCAAGCCGCTTCAAACCATGCACTTCCAACGTTCACGTTTTCTTCCCTGGATTTCTGCAGCCTGCCTGGGCGCCGCGCTGCTGGCAGGCGCGGCCTGGGCTGGCACCGCCGAAGGCGTGCGCGCCTACGACCGGGGCCAGTTCGCCCTGGCGGCCAAAGAACTGCAACCCGCCGCACAGGCAGGCGACCCCGAGGCGCAATTTCACCTGGGGCTGATGCACGACTTTGGCAAAGGCGTTCAGCTAGAACACGCCAAGGCCGCCGCGCTGTACCGCAAAGCCGCCGAGCAAGGCCATGCCGATGCGCAATACCACCTGGCCGTTTCGTACGACGACGGCGAAGGCGTGCCGCAGGACTTCAAACAGGCGGTGTACTGGTACACCCAGGCCGCCAACCAGGGGCTGGCCAAAGCCCAGTACAACCTGGGCGTTTCGTACGACAAGGGCGAAGGCGTCGCCAAGGACCACCAGATGGCCGCGCAGTGGTACCGCAAGGCGGCGGACCAGGGCGACTCTGACGCGCAGTACAACCTGGGTGTGGCATATGACGAAGGCGAAGGCGTGCCGCAAGACCACCAGCAAGCCGTGGCCTGGTACCGCAAGGCGGCTGCACAAAACCATGTGCGCGCACAGTTCAACCTGGCCGTGTCTTATGACGACGGCGAGGGCGTGGCACAAGACAAGAAGCAGGCCGTGCACTGGTACACGAAGGCCGCCGAGCAAGGCGATGCCGATGCGCAGCAAAACCTGTCTGTCATGTACGCACGCGGCGAAGGCGTGGCCCGCGATGCGACCAAGTCCCGCTACTGGGCGCGCAAGGCGCGCGAGTCACGGGCGCGAGGTGAGGATTGATGGGATGCAAGGGCCTCGAAAGAGGCCCTTTTTATGAAAAGTTGGTTTGGGTGAACGGCTTGGGGAGCGATGCAAAGGGTTGGGGCACTGTGTGTTGTGAGTGCACAAGAATTTCCGTCTGCTTAAACGAGGCACCCCGCTTCGTCTGCGCCTTTAAGAAGACCGGTGACGAACCTAAACGCAAAAGCGTGGTAGACCTAGAGCTGCGCGCTTCTCGTTAAGCTGGGTAATCGGTAAGCTGGTTTTTGACAGCAAGTACGTGATGGCAGGATTACGCTTCAAGCAGTCGTCAGTTATCAACGTGGGGATGACCGATCCTTGCCCAAACTGACTACCCCAAATTAGCCAGCGCCTCGACAGAAAGGGAGCCGAAGGCCCCCCAAAAGCCAAACGCCCCTCACCCCGCCGTCACCGCCGCTGGCCGCGCCATCCGAGCCGCCAGACCCACACCAACAAACGCCGCAGACACCACGCTCAACGCCAGCGTAGCGGCAGAGCCGAAGAAGATGCCCGAGGTCATGCCCCGGTCCAGCATGGCGCCGAACACGGGGGCGGCCAGGCAAAAGCCCAGGTCCAGACCCGAGTACACGGTGCCGTACACACGGCCCGTGGCGCCGGGTGGTGCGGCCCGCTTGATGAGCATGTCGCGCGAGGGGCCTGCCAGGCCCGTGCCCAGGCCGGCGATGGAAGCCACCACCACGGCCGCCAGGCCCGGCAGCCAGCTGGCGCCAGCACCCACCACCACCAGCAACGCGGCGGACGCCAGCAGGCACACCGAAATCACTTTTTCCAGCCGCTGCACGCGGCCCACCAGAAAGCCCCCGGCCACCATGCCGGCAGCGCCGCACAGCATGTAGCCCGTGACCACCATGGCCGTCACGCTCAAGGGCAGGCCGTACATGGATTGCAGCGCGGGGCTGGCAAAGCTCTGGATGGCGCTGAGGGCGCAGGTGCTCCAGAAGAAGAACAAAAAGCACAGCCACACCGAAGGCAGCTTGAGGAAGGCCATGGGATGCTCGGGCTTGACAGCCTGCGCACTGGCGGCGCCCTTGGCCTGATGGGCCCATTCGCCCTGGCGGTCGTCCAGCGCGTCGCGGTTGATCACCATGATGGCCAGCACCAGCAGCGCAAATGCCGCGCCGCACAGGCTGGCTGTGCGCCATGAACCCGTGGCCGTGGCAATGCCTGCCATGAACACTGGCGCCGTGGCCCAGCCCAGGTTGCCGCTGATGCCGTGCACCGCAAAGCCGTGCCCCAGCCGCTGGGGGGATACGCGCTTGTTCAGGATGGTGAAGTCCACCGGGTGGAAGGGCGCGTTGCCCAGCCCGGCCAGGGCTGCAGCCACCACCAGCCCCCCATAGCCCTGCGCAGTGCCCGCCACCAGCCCTGAAGCAGCAAAGCTCGACAGCGCAAAGAACATGACGGGCCGCGCGCCCACACGGTCTACCAAAAAGCCCGACAGGGCCTGGCCCACCCCGGAGATCACGAAAAACACCGACACCAGCACCCCAAGTTCGGAATAGCTGAAGCCGAACTCGGCAATCAGCCACGGGAACAGCGGGGGCAGCAGCATGTGAAAGAAGTGCGAGCTGCCATGGGCCAGGCCCACCAGCCCGATGGTGCGGGCGTCTTGCCGAAACGGCACGGCGCCGGATGAAGTGCCAGAGGATGCAGAGGTCATGGGGTTGATCTTAGGCACGCGGGGCTCGGCAGTTTGACGATAGCCGGTCAATTACTATCGCAAACATGCCAAAACCTGCAACAACCTCCAGCGCACCAGCGCCACGCCGCGCACGGCGCCCGGTGGCGTATGTCGATTCACTGACCCCGCACCTGTTTGTGCCCACGGCCCAGCGCCCGGTGCGCGCCAAGGTGCGCCAGTTGCGGGCCGACACGCGGGTGATGCCGCACAGCCACCCGTGGGCACAGGTGGCCATCTCCACCACCGGGGTGATCCAGCTCACGGTGGACCGGGGCACCTACATCGTGCCGCCATCGCGCGCGCTGTGGATACCGCCGGGCATGGAGCATGCCGTGACGATGGTGGAAGACGCCGAAATGCGCACGCTGTACTTTCACCAGCCGCGCGGGCGCTGCGGCCCAGCGGCCTTGGGCGAGCGCACTGCGCCACACGGGCAGGCTGCGTGGCGCCAGTGCCGGGTGCTGGAAGCCTCAGACCTGCTGCGCGCCGTGGTGCGTGAGATGCCCACCGCCCCTGACGATGGGCCCGCGCCCGATGCCGCCACGCTGCTGCGCGAGCGCCACCTGAGCGCCCTGCTGTGCGACGAACTGGCCCGCGCAGCCCCGGTGCGGCTGGGCGTGGACCTGCCGCACGACAAGCGCCTGCGCCAGCTGTGCGAGGCGGTGCTGGCCGACCCCACCCGCCACACCACGCTGGAGGCCTGGGCGCAAGACACGGGCGCCAGCCTGCGCACGGTGGCACGGCTGTTTCGCACCGAGCTGGGCAGCACCTTCACGCAGTGGCGCCAGCAGGTGATTCTGGCCAAGGCGGTGTCGCTGGCGGCGGGCCGCATGCCTGTGGGCCAGATCGCCACCGAGCTGGGCTACAGCCCCAGCGCGTTCAGTGCGATGGTGCGCAAGTCGGTGGGGCAGCCCCCGGCGCAGTTTTTGGGGCAGCGGTAGCGGTCACCTGGCTCTCATTCCATTTCCCAATCATTCCTGACCAGGTGCGAAGCCGCAGACAGTGCTAAAGCACGGCAAGGCGAAGCAACAACGTCAGGGGTGATTTAGAGCGGATAACACAACCCAGCGCAGCGGTTCTGGCTAGGCGCCGCGTCGCAGGCAGTACGGGTAGTACGACAAGACACGGCAACGACGCCAGAAGGGTTTTGTTAGCCGCTCTTAGAAATGGAATCAGGCCGAAGGCGCTGGCAGTGGCCCTGGTTTGGCAAACAAGAAGCCTTGGCCGAGGTGGCAACCCAGGGCGCACAGCGCATCGGCCTGTGCCTGGGTTTCGATGCCTTCGGCCACCACGCTCAGCCCCAGCGAGCCCGCCAGCGCCACCACGGCGCGCACCACGGCGGCGCTGGCGCTGCCCTGGTTGGCGGTGGGACTGGTGAGGGGCGCGACGAAACTGCGATCGATCTTGAGCGTGAGCAGCGGGAAGCGGTGGAGGTAGCCCAGCGACGAGTAGCCGGTACCGAAGTCGTCCAGCGCCAGCGACATGCCGTGGCTGCGCAGCTCGTTGAGCAGGTCGCAGGTGCGCTCGGGGTCGTCGATCAGAGCGCCTTCGGTGATTTCCAGGCACAGGCGCGAGGGCGGCAGGCCCGCGGCTTTGAGCATGTCCAGCAGTTGCTGGCAAAAGTGCGGGTTGCGAAAGTGGCGCGGCGCCACGTTCAGGCCCAGGTAGCCGGTGAAGTCGGTCTGGGCGGCAATGGCACGGCTGGCGGCGGCAAAAATCTGCCAGTCGATGGCCTCCATGCTGCCGCTGTCTTCGGCCACCTGCAAAAAGTCCGTCGGTGCCAGCAGTCCTTCGGTTGGGTGCTGCCAGCGCACCAGGGCTTCATAGCCCCGCACCTGCCCGTCTTTGAGCGACACGATGGGCTGGAAGTGCGGCACAAACTGGCGCTGCTTGAGGGCCGACCACAGGGCGTTTTCGAGGGTCAGCACGCGCAGGGCATCGCTGTGCAAATGCGCGTCGTACAGCTCAAACCGGCGCCGGCCATTGAGCTTGGCGCGGTACATCGCCGTGTCGGCGTTGCGCAGCAAATCGGTGGGGGCCGCAGCAGGCTGGTCGCACATCATGATGCCGATGCTGACGGACGCGAACAGCTGCTTACCCTCCACCACCATGGGCTCGTCCAGCACCTGCAGCATGCGCCGTGCCGAGCGCATGGCGGCTTCCAGCGTCTGGGCGTTGCTCAGCAGCACGGCAAACTCGTCACCGCCCACGCGGGCGATCATGTCCGAATCACCCAGGGTGGCCAGCAGGCGCCGCCCAACCTCTTGCAGCACCGCATCGCCCGCATGGTGGCCCATGCTTTCGTTGATGAGCTTGAAGCGGTCCACATCCACAAACATCACCGCAAAGCGGCGATGCTCGTGGCGCTGCAGGCGTGCCTGCAGCCAGGTCAGGCGCTCCAGCAGGTAACTGCGGTTGGGCAGACCGGTCAGGGCATCGTGCATCACCTGGTGCTGCAGCTGGGCCTCGACGCGCTCGCGCACGGCGATCTGCTCTTGCAGCTGGCCTGTGCGCTCGGCCACGCGCTGCGCCAGCTCGGCATTGGCGCGTTGCAATGAATCGGTGGTGCGGCGGCGCACCAGGCTGCTGGCGATCTGGTGCGAGACAAAGCTCAGCAGCAGCCGGTCGCGGTCGGAATACGCCACGTCGGCCTGGTAGCTTTGCACCGCAATCACGCCCAGCGCCCGCCCGTCGCACACCAGCGGCACGCCCAGCCAGGAATTGGCACGGGGCCCTACCGTCTGGAAAACACCTTGGGCGATGAGCTCATCGGCCTCGGCCCGGCTCACCAGCAGCGGCTTGCGGGTGCGCAGCACGTATTCGGTCAGCCCCGGGCCCATGCGCCGGGGCATGCCCTTGCCACCCTGCTCGTCCACGTAGTAGGGAAATTCCAGCGCCTGCCCGTCCTCCGACACCAGGGCGATGTAGCAGTTGCGGGCGTTTATGAGATCGCCCACGGTGTCATGCACAGCGCGGTAGAAATCGTCCATGCTGCCCATGTCATTGGCGCGCTCGGCAATGCGGTAGAGGGCGGCCTGCAGCCGCTCGCCACACTGGCGGCGGGCCACCTCGGCCACCAGGGCCTGATTGGCCCGGGCCAGCTCGGCGGTGCTGACCTGCACGGCCTGCTCCAGGGCCTGCTGGCTTTGCTTGCGCTGCACAGCGGTGAGCACGTGGCTGGCCACAAACTCCAGCAGCGCCTGTTCTTCGGGGCCGTAGCGATTGGGCTCGTCGTAGCTTTGCACCACCAGGGCGCCGCGCACGTGGCCGCCCTCGCGCAGGGGCACGCCCAGCCAGTCCTGCGCATGGGCGCCGCGCGCCCGCAAGGGGCCGGGCACCTGCTGCGCCAGAGCCTGCATGGAGCCGCGCCGGGGCAGGCCGTCGCGCACCAGGTACCAGGTCAGCGCCTGGGCGTAGTCGGCCATGGGAATGCGCTGGCCGCTTTGGTGCATGCCGGGGGTGGCTTCGTCCACCATGTAGATGAAGTCCAGGCTGTCGCTGGCCTCGTCGTACAGCGCCATGAACAGGTTGCGCGCGTACATGAGCGAGCCCACGATCGCGTGCAACTGCTGCAGCATGTGGGGCATTTCCAGGTCGGAGTTGGACAGCTCTGAGATGGCAAACAGGGCGCGCTGCAGGCGCTCGGCCTGCTCAGCCCGGTGTACTGCGGCACGCAGGCGCTCCAATTCGCTGGAGGTGACCTCTGGTTCTGGAAGCGGGGAGCGCGTGTCGTTCATGGCGGGCGGTATCCGCACATTGTTGCGCATGCCGAGGGGGCTGATCGGCAAACGGGCCGCTGGCGTTGCTGCAAAACCGAACAACGTTGCGCTGAGGCAGCAGTTTCAACGGGTTTTCAGCGGCCTGCCGCCCACCACCAAGACGGCGGGGAGCAGGTCCTGGGCCGCATTGAGGCAGGCGCGCGAGGAGAACCACCCGTGACCCCAGCCCTGCGCAGGCGGCCCAGGCGTGGCAGAGTACGCATTGCGCGGCAAAAAGCCCCCAGCGCCGCGCACGTGGGACGGCGCCCGCCACCTTCCTCGTTTCCACCAGCTTTCTCCCTGATTGGCCCGCCCCATGAATTCTTCCGCTGTGCAGAGCACGCCCCGCCCGGGCCTGAGCGACACCGCCTACCCCTTGCTGTTCGTGGCCCTGTGGAGCACAGGCTTCATCGGCGCCAAGCTGGGCTTGCCGTTTGTGGAGCCGCTGACTTTTCTGGCGGTGCGGTTTGCCATCGTCACGGTGCTGATGCTGGCGGTGGCCCGGTGGTTTCGCGCGCCCTGGCCGCGCAGTGCGCGGCAGTGGCTGCACATTGCGGTGTCGGGCCTGCTGGTGCATGGCGTGTACCTGGGTGGGGTGTTCACCGCCATTGGCCACGGCCTGCCTTCGGGCATCACGGCGCTGGTGGTGGGGCTGCAGCCGTTGCTCACGGCCCTGGCCGCCGGGCTGTTGCTGGGCGAACGGGTGCGGCCTGCGCAGTGGTGCGGCCTGGCCTTGGGGTTTGCGGGTGTGGCGCTGGTGGTGGCGCAAAAAATTGCCTCCGTGCCCAGCCAGGCGCTGCTGGCCATGCTGCTGCCCGCTGTGGTGGCGCTGGTGGGCATCACCTGCGGCACGCTGTACCAAAAGCGCTTTTGCCCGGCGTTTGACCTGCGCGCGGGCTCGGTGATCCAGTACCTGCCCTGCGTGGCCGCCATGGCCGTGCTCGCCAGCCTGACTGAAACCATGCAGATCCAGTGGACGAGCCAGTTCATGTTTGCCCTGGGCTGGCTGGTGCTGGTGCTGTCGGTGGGCGCAGTCAGCCTTCTGAACCTGCTGATTGGCCGGGGCAGCGCCGTGAACGTGGCCAGCCTGTTTTACCTGACCCCACCCACCACAGCCCTCATCGCCTGGGCGCTGTTTGATGAAACGCTGTCGGGCCTGGCACTGGTGGGCATGGTGGTGGCCGTGGCCGGCGTGTGGCTGGCGCGCCAGGGCAAATGAGGCACGCGGCGGCAGCGCAGCCAACCTTCAAGCAGAATCGGGCTCTAGCGGCCATTCAGTAAGCGCAAGAAGCTATGTTTTTAATAGCAAATTGATCGCATGGAACAAGGACAGCAACCCATGACCGCACGCACCCTGCACAGCTACGAACCCCGCAAGGGCCACGGCCTGCCGCACGACCCGTTCAACGCCATCGTCGGCCCGCGCCCGATTGGCTGGATCTCTACCTGCAACGCACAGGGCGCGCTCAACCTGGCGCCCTACAGCTTCTTCAACGCCTTCAACTACGTGCCGCCCATCGTGGGCTTTGCCAGCATCGGCGCCAAAGACACGCTGCGCAACATCGAGGAAACCGGCGAGTTCGTGTGCAACCTGGCCACCCGCGATCTGGCCGAGGCCATGAACCAGACCTGCGCCGCCGTCGCGCCCGAGGTAAACGAATTTGAGCTGGCGGGCCTCACCCCCCTGGCCAGCACGCAGGTGCGCCCGCCACGCGTGGCCGAAAGCCCCGTCACCCTGGAATGCCGCCGCACGCAGGTCTTGCAACTGCAAGGGGTGGACGGGGTACAGGTGCCCACCTGGCTGGTGCTGGGCGAGGTGGTGGCCGTGCACATCGACACCGCATTGCTGAAAGACGGCGTGTACGACACGGCCAGCGCAGGCCACATCCTGCGCGCAGGCGGCCCGGCCGATTACTTCACCGTGGGGCCGGAGCAGTTGTTCAAGATGCACCGGCCGCGCTGAACGCGCAGAGAATGGCCACAAGCCAAATTGACCGCTAGCGCTTATGCAATAAGCGCTAGCAGCTACAAAACAGATAGCAATCTATCACCCCCCGGTGGGCCCCTGGTGAAACACCAGCTCCTGCACTGGCAGCCCGCCCACCAGGTGCTCGGTGATGATGCGGTCCATGTTGGCGGGGGTGACGTTGTAGTACCAGGTGCCATCGGGCTGCACACACATCACCGGGCCGCCCTTGCAGGCGGCAAAGCAGCCCACGCGGCTGCGCTTCACACGCAGTTCTCCATCGTTCAAACCCGCGGCCTTGAACTTGGCCCCCAGGCTGTTGAACAGGTCTTGCGCGGCCCCATCAGGCGCGCAGCGGGGGCCGGTGCAAATGAGCAGGTGGCGTCGGTAGTCGCTGATCTTGGGGCGAACGACTTCAGGGGGCGCGGTATCGGCAGCCAGGGCCGTATTCATGTTGTCAGTGCTCATGCTTCGGCCTCTTCGGGGGCATCTTGCGCTGCGGCTTCCAGCGGGTTTTCAAGGGTGTCGCGGATGTATTCCACCGGCAGGCGGTGGCGCTGGGCCAGGGCTTCGATGCTGTCGCCCGCAGCGTGGTCGGCAAACAAGTTCTCCAGCCAGCCATTGAGCCCGGTGGAGAGCGACCGGCCTGGGCGCTCGCCCTCGCGCGTGGTGCCCCCGGCTTGCACGTCGTACTTGTTGGCGTAGCCTCGTGGCGTGACCATCAGGCCGTTTTGCACCACGGTGTTGCTGTTGCCGATGAGCACGGTGCTGAGCATGCCGATGTCGGCATCGCTCATGTGCGCCAGCGTGGTGAACTCGATGCGCTCGCGGCGGCGGTAGGCGCTCTTGACGATGGCCACGGGCGTATCAGGGCTGCGGTGGCGCAGGAAAAGGCGCTGCGCTTCCACAATCTGCCGCGTGCGGCGGCCGCTCTTGGGGTTGTAGAGGGCCACCACAAAATCGGAGTACGCCACGGCATCCAGCCTGCGCGCAATGGTGGGCCAGGGCGTGAGCAAATCCGACAGTGAGATGGCACAAAAGTCGTGCGTGAGCGGCGCGCCTACCAGGGCCGCGCAGCTGTTGAGGGCCGAGGCACCGGGCACCACTTCCACCACAATGCCGCCCGCCTCGGGCACACCGTTCTCGTCGATGGCTGGGGGCGTCCACCCGGCCTGGAACAGCACTTCAAACGTGGGCCCGGCCATGCCGTACACGCCCGCATCGCCCGAAGAGATGAGCGCCACCTTCTTGCCCTCGCGGGCACGGGCCAGCGCTTCGATGGCGCGGTCCAGCTCTTCGGTCATGGACTTGCGAATGATCTCCTTGCCTTCGATGAGATCGGCCACCAGCTTGATGTAGGTGACGTAGCCGATGATGGTGTCGGCCTCGGCAATGGCAGCGCGCGCGCGCGCCGTCATGTGCTCGGTGCTGCCGGGGCCAATGCCCACGAGCATGATTTTTCCTGCGGTCATGGAATCAGCCCTGGTACAGATCAAGCAGACGCCACTGCAGGCGCTGCGCGGCGCAGCAGGCGTTCGTCAATGCAGGCGGCGAGCAGGCGTTGACCCACGCGGCTGCCACGCAGACGGCCCGCCAGGGCCACCAGGCCGATGGTCAGCAGCGGCTCCACAGCGACGAGGCTGGTGTACGAGGCCGCAAACAGTGCCCAGTCAGCCACCGGGGCGGCATCGTTGCTGATGGACAGCCAGAAGCCCACCATCAGCGTCACGCCCGCGTAGTACACGGCGTCGAGCTTGAGCACATTGGCCACGCTGATGCCTTGCATCTTCTTGCCCAGGGTGTGGTGCACGGTGACCAGAGGCACGGCCAGGCTCAGGAAGTTGACGGCCAGGTGGGCCATGTCTTGCGGCTCAAACACCAGGGCTTGCACCAGCAGGCCCAGCCCAAAGCCAAACAGCGTGGGGATGAAGCCGAACAGCAGGTACACGGGCATGGCCCCCACCAGGTGCAGCTCTGACGGGCCCACGGGCAGGTGCCAGGCCTGCATCAGCAGGCTGAAGAAGAATGCCGCCAGGGCCGTGCGCAGCCAGGCGGTGGGGCTTTTGAGCAGGCCCATGGTGTGGGCGCCCAAAAGGGCCGTGGCCGCGACGCCAGCGTAGGCCAGCTTTTCGGGAGAGATGATGCCGATTTCGATGTGCATGGGAGGTTTCCTTTCAAGAAACGGACGGGGATGAAAAAGGGGTGGAGGGCGCAGCAGACATACGGGCGATGGACACGGTGGCGTTCTTGCCATCGGGCCCGCGCAACTTGTGCTTTTCCACCACCAGAGCGTGCAGATCGGCCTGTGCGGCCAGCAAGGCAGCGGCCTCGCTCACCGAGGGGGTGCCCATGTACCGCTGCACGGTGGCCGAGGGGTTGGGCACGGGCACAGCCGCCAGTTGCGCGGCGCTGTACCAGTGCAGAGGCCAGCCATGCTGCGCGGCCAGTTGCAGAAAGGCGGCTTCGTCGGCCTTGGCTTCAATGCTCGCCAGCAGCGCCACATCGGCCAGCGTGCCACCGGCCAAAGCGAGGGCCTGCTGCAGGCACTGCTGCACCGTGGCCAGGGGCGTGCCCCGGTCGCAGCCCAGGCCGATGGCCAGGGTGGGCACCACCAGCGCGGGGGAATGGCTTGCCACAGCAGACATGGCTCAGGCCGTGGTGGCGTCTGCAGCCTGCCCCACGGGCGGGCGGTACACCACCAGGCGCTCGGCCCAGTCGGACCAGAGGGTGTCGGGCACATCCGCATGGGTGACCCACAACACGGCCTTGTGGTGATCAGGCCGCACCTGCGCAAACGCGGTGAGGCATTCCACATTGGCGGGCAGCGGCGTGGGCCGGGTCCACCAGCGGGTGCTGCCTGCCTCTTGCACCAGGGCAATGGGCTCGCCGTTGACCACATGGGCCGACACGCGGGTGATGTTGATCTTGGGGGCCTGCACCTGCCAGCCCAGGTGGCGGCCCAGAATGTCTACGGGAATGGTCTTGCCCACATCGGATGCAGTGGTGAGCACAGGCGTCGCGCCGAGCAAATCGGCAATGCGCTCGCTCATGGCGTTGGCCCCGCCCACATGGCCGGAGAGCACCGGGATGACGAACTGACCCGCATCGTCCACCACCGTCACGCCGGGGTCTTCGTCCTTGGACTTCAGCACCGGGGCAATCAGGCGCACCACAGCACCGAGCGAGACGAAAAACACCAGCTGGTCGTAGCCCGCAAACAGCGGGGCCATCTCGTCACGCAGAGCACCTTCGTAGGCGCGCACGGGGTTGGGCAGGCCGTCAAACGCCTGTGCAAACTTGGCGGCGGTGCAGATGTGGGCCTCGGGCAAGTCACGCGCCAGCTGGGCGGCCTGCGCCGCGCCGTGGCGGGTGATGGCGACGATGCAGACGCGGGCCTCCTGCTCAGGGTTCACGGGGGCAGAGAGCACCACGGCGGGTGATACAGAGGGTGCAGTCATTCAGCGGTTTCCTGATCGGCAGAGAGGCCGCTGCCATCCACAGCAGACAACGGCGCGGGCGATGTCTTTTTAAGGCAGCCCTTGATGCGCTCGCCACGAATGCGGTGCGGGTTCTTCACGATCATGAGCGAGAGGTAACTGACCTTGGTGCCGCGCAGCGCGGGCAGGTCCACGCCGTTCACGCTGCGCTCGTCCGGTGCGCCCACGCGCTCGATGAACTGGGTGTGGGGCAGCAGCTCGCGCAGGGTCAGCCAGTTGATCAGGTCGTCCATCAACGGCTTGACCTTCATGAGCACTAAGGTGTCAAAGTCGGTGAGCAAACGATCCACCGCGCTCACGCCGTAGGCAGCGGGCACGATGGCAATGGTGTCGTCCTGCTCCGCCAGGGGCATGCCGCGGGCGGCGCAGGCGGCCGCAAAGGCATTAACGCCCGCGATCACCGGCACATCAATGCGCGCATCCAGCGCCTGCACGGTGCGCGCCAGGTGGCCAAAGGTGGCGTAGGTGCTGGCGTCGCCCTCCACCAAAAACAGCACGTCTTGCCCGGCTTGCAGCCAGGGCAGCACCGTCTCGGCAGCGCGCATCCATGCACGGGCGAGCTTTTCACCGTCGTGCGTCATGGGGAACAGCAGCGTTTGGTGCTGCACGGGCGGTGTGAGCCCGGCGCGGTGCACGATGTCAAACGCGTAGCTGGGCGTTTTGGTGCTGCGCGCGGGGTAGGTCCACACGGCATCGGTGCGCTGCAGTTGGGCCCAGGCTGCGCGGGTGATGAGGCCTGGGTCGCCGGGGCCGAGGGAGACGCCGATGAGGCGGCCCAGTGCAGGGGGATTCTGAAGCATGGTCTCGCTCATGCGGCCTCCCCTTGCGCGGTTTGCACGGCTGACGCGGCCGGCATCGCACTGCCCTCGCCGCGCTGCGCGCACACGATCCACACGGGGTTTTCTGCCGCCATGCGGTGCATGTGCAAAATGGGTTTGCTGCGGGCCGCCTGTAGTTGCAGCACATCCCACACCGCGCCCTGGGCTTGCAGCGCTTGCGTGGCGCTGGCCAGGTTTTCGAGCGTGACAAAGTTCATCACCAGCCAGCCGCCCGTACGCAGGCGGCGCAGGCACAGGGCGATCAGCTCTTGCAGCTCGCCGCCCGAGCCGCCGATGAAAACGGCGTCCGGGTCAGGCCACGCATCCAGCCCCTCGGGGGCCTTGCCGTGCACCAGCGTGTGGTTGCTCACGCCAAAGGCACGGGCGTTCTGGCCTGCAATGGCATGGTCGGCCTCGTTCTTTTCGATGGCCCACACATGGCCTTGCGGGCACAGGCGAGCGGCTTCGAGCCCCACCGAGCCGCTGCCCGCGCCAATGTCCCACACGCGGCTGTCGGCACGCAGTTGCATGCGGGCCAGCGACACGGCGCGCACCTCTTGCTTGGTGATGAGGCCTTTGTCGGGCTGGCGCTGGTGGTAGGCGCTGTCGGCCAGGCCCATGCGCACGGGCTGGGGGCGCACCTGGCTGCGCACCAGCACCACCACGTTGGGGTCGGCAAAGGTCTGCTGCGCGGCGTCGTGCGGTGACAGCTCGGCCACCACGCGCTCGTCGGGCGTGCACAGGCGCTCGGCCACGGCCATCTGAAAATCGTCACCCAGCCCTTCGGTCACGATCAGGCGGGCAATGCGGTCCGGCGTGTTGTCGGGGCTGGTGAGCACCAGCAGGCGGTCGTGCTGGCGCAGGCTTTGCGCCAGGGCATACAGGCCGTGGCCGGGCTCGGCACCCACTTGCCATTCGCCTGCGTCCTTGCTGTGCACGGACACAATGCGCGCATCCTGCCAGGCCAGGCCCAGGCGGGCGCAGGCGAGCTGCACGGTCGAGAGGTTGGGTAGCACCTCCACCGCCTCAATGCACAGGCGCGATGCCAGGTAGCTGGCAATGCCGTGGCACAGCGGGTCGCCGGTGGCCAGCACCACGCTGGTTTGGCCCGCTTCACGTGCGGCGGCAATCCAGCCGGGCACGGCACTGAGCTGGCCCGTCAGGTCGCGGCGCTGGGCGTGGGGGGCGATGTCGTCGTCCAGCAGGGCCAGCGTGCGGCTGCCGCCCACCACCACATCGGCACGGCGCAGCAGGGCCAGTGCGGTAGGGCTCAGGCTGGCAGCGCCATCGTCCAGCACGCCGATCACTCGGCAAGGTTGAGGGTCGGTCATGTCGGTGGGAAAAGAGTTGAATCGGCTTCGGCCATCTTCTGGCCGTCAAAGTCGCACACCAGCACCTGCAGGCGGAACTTGCCGCCGTAGCGGTCCGGGGCCATCAGGGTGCGCACCACGGCCTGGGCCAGGGCTTCATGGAAGGCCGTGGCCAGGCCCAGGGCCTGCATGCGCTCGGCGGCAAAGCGGGCGGTTTCGGCGGAGGCAATCTCGGCGCACACCTCGGGCGGCGCGCCAATGCGGGCGGCCAGTTGGGCGAGTAGTTCGGTGTCCACCTCAGCACGGTTGGCGTGGGTGATGGTTTCGCCCTGGGCGATTTTGGTCAGCTTGCCCACCATGCCGCCAATGACGACTTCAGTGAGGCCCTGGGCCACGGCTTCGTCGAGCGCGTAGCGCAAGAAGTCGCCCATCTGCACAAAGCAGGCGGGGGGCAGACCAGCGCGCTCTTTCATCGCAAACTGTTCGGTGCGCCCGCCGGTGGTGAGCACCACCACACCGTGGCCCAACGTGGCCGCCACCTGCACGCCCTGCACCACGCTGGCGCGGTAGGCCGAGGTGGAATACGGCTTGACGATGCCGGTGGTGCCGAGGATGGAGATGCCGCCCAGAATGCCCAGACGGGCGTTGAGCGTCTTGCGCGCCATCTCCACGCCCTGGGGCACGGAGATGGTCACTTCGAGCCCCGCATGGGTCAGCAGCGGTGCCCCTGCACCGCGCACGTTGTCTTCAATGTTGCGGCGGGGCACGGGGTTGATGGCGGGGCCACCCACCTCCAGACCCAACCCGGCCATGGTGACGGTGCCCACACCAAAGCCGCCACACAGGCGCACCACACCGGCCTCGCCGGGCAGCACACGCACATCGGCAGTGAGGTGGGCCTTGTCGGTGCAATCAGGGTCATCGCCTGCGTCCTTGATGACCATGGCATGGGCGGTGGCAGGGGCTGTGGCATCGGGGGTGCTCACATCGCAGCGCCCGTCGTTCACTGCAAAGCGCACCGTATCGCCGTTGGGCAACAGGCAATCCACCACCTCAGGCACCGCGCCGTGCACCAGGCCCAACACGGCCGCACGCGCAGCGGCCGCAGAGCAGGCCCCGGTGGTGAAGCCGGTGCGGGTGCCACGGCGAACGGTTTTTTCCATCATGGCCGCAGTGCCTTCACGCGTGCAGGCCCGTTTGCGCCAACGGTGCAGTCTGTGCGGCCTGCGTGGTCGCCTGCGCCACCAGCGCCTTCTGGCGCGACTCCGCCAGGGCCAGCAAGGCGTGCAACGCAGCCACCACCAGCGTGGATCCGCCCTTGCGGCCGCGGATCACGATCCAGGGCACTTCGTTCTGCGCGGCAATCAGGTCCTTGGATTCAGCGGCAGACACAAAACCCACTGGCATGCCCACGACCAGTGCCGGGCGCACGCCCTCCTCTGCAATCAGGCGGGCCAGCTCGATGAGCGCCGTGGGTGCGTTGCCAATGCCGACGATAGCCCCTTGCAGCAAGCCCAGGCGGTGGGCTTTGCGCATGGCCTGTACGGCACGGGTGGTGTCTTGCTGCTGGGCCTGCAGCACCACGTCCGCATCTGAGATGAACTGGTGGGTGTGCATGCCAAAGTGCGCCAGGCGCGGAATGGACAGGCCTGAGCAGATCATTTCCACATCGGCCACCACCGGGGTGCCGCCGCGCAGCATGGCGGTGATGCCAGCGTGCACGGCCTGCGGGTGAAAGTCCGTGAGACCATTGAAATCGAAGTCCGCATTCGCGTGGATCATGCGGCGCACGATGGGCCACTGCTCTGCGGTGTAGCTGTGCGCCTGGACCTCTGCGTCAATGATGGCAAAGCTATCGTGCTCGATGGCCTGGCCCGCACGCGTGAGCTGTTCGGTGACGGTGTTGATGGTGCTCATGCAGGCTGCCCCTCTGCGTGGACGGGTTGATGGGCAGCATGGGCAGCATGGGCATGTTCGTGATCATGCGCAGGCCCATGGCCGTGCACATGCACCACCGCCTCTGTGGCCGGTGCGTGGGCATGCGTGTGTTCGTGGCTGTGCCCATGGCCCAGGTCGTGGGCAATCTCGCGGTACTTGCAGCCATCGCAGGGCAGCTTGGCGTCGGGCACGCCCGCGCGCAGGTCGGCCACGCGCTGCTCCAGCAGGGCAAAGATTTCTTTTTCAAACCCGAAGTACGAGGCCTCTGCAAACCGCACCTGCGGGTACTGCTGGCGCAGGTGATCCACCTGGCGGGCAATGCGCTGCATGAGCGTGCCGGTGAACAGGTAGTACGGCAACACCACCACCTGCTTCATGCCCAACATCACCTGCCGCTGCACGGCGCGCTCCAGGCGCGGCCAGGTGATGCCGGTGAAGGCCAGGTCCACCAGTTCGTGGTCCGTCTCCTCCATCAGCCAGCGGGCCATCTTGGCAACATCGCCATTGGCCTGGCGGTCAGACGAGCCACGCCCCAGCAACACCACACCGGTGGTGGTGGGGTCGGGCATGTCCAGCTCGCTCATGCACTTGCGCAGGTTGCGGCGCAGCACATCCAGGATGGGGTCGCATGCGGTGAGGTGTGGGCCGTACAAAAACTCAGTGCCGGGGCAGTGCTCGCGGGCGTGTTCGATGGCTTCGGGAATCTCCATCTTCACGTGGCCTGCCGCATTCAGGATGAGCGGTAGCACCAGCACGCGGCGCGCGTTACGCCCGGCTTGCTGCAGGCCATCATGCAGGCTAGGGGCGGCAAATTCGATGAAGCACACCTCAATATTCCAGCCGGGCTGGCGCGTACGCCACTGGGCCACAAAGCGGTGGATTTCGTCGTTGCCCTCGGGCTCGCGCGAGCCGTGGCCGATGAGCAGGATGGTGTCTTCGTGGCGTGCGCCGTGGTGTGTACCGAGGGGCGTGGCTGGGGTTTGCATCAGGAAGTCTCCGTGGGCGTGGCAGGCACACTGGCCTTGCGAAAGCGGTGGGTGAAGCTGGCGTCGTACAGCTTGGACTTGGCAAGCGTGGGCCAGTGGCGCGCACCCAGGTTGGGGCTGGCAATCACCATGGCCTGGCTGACCACCTTGGCGTCGCGGCAGCGCTGGCGGATGTCGGCCAAGGTGCCGCGGATGATGAGTTCCTCACCCGGCCAGCTGGCCTTGTGCACCACCAGCATGGGGGCGTCATCGGCCCAGCCCGCGGCGCGCAGTTGCTCCTGCACCTTGTGCAGCAGGGTGATGGACAGGAAGATGCACAGCGTGCAGTGGTGGCGCGCCAGCTCGGCCAGCGACTCGCCTTCGGGCATGGGCGTGCGGCCTTCGACGCGGGTGAAGATCACGCTCTGCGTGACTTCGGGCAGCGTGAAACTCTCCACCGCCGCAGCGGCCGAGGCCATGGCCGAGGACACGCCAGGCACCACCCGCACGGGCACCCCAGCGGCATCGAGCGGCTGCACCACTTCAATCAGCGCGCCATACAAGGCGGGGTCGCCCGTCTGCAGGCGGATGACCACAGCGTGCTGCTGCGCCTGGGCAATGAGCCATGCTGCCATCTGCTCCAGCGTCATGTCCTTGCTGTCGGCAATGGTGCAACCGGGCGGGGCCCAGCGGGTCACGGCCTCGTTGACCAGCGAACCTGCAAACAGGATGGCCCCTGCGCGCTCGATGAGCGAGCGGCCCTTGACGGTGATGAGCTCCGGATCGCCCGGGCCCGCGCCCACAAACCAGACGGTACCGACCGTCATGGCTGGCGCCAGCCCCAGCTGTCCATGGATGCACCATGACCCGCCAAATGCTGTGCCGCTGGCTGCGTCGCCAGCACAAAGAAATTCAACATGAAAACGACCCGGACTGACCCAGACCCCTGCCTCCCCGCAGGTTCTGTGAAATGGGTGGGCACGTGGCTCACCCGCTTGTCGGCCGGTCTCCGGGCTGGCGAGATGTTCCTGCGAATCCTTCCCAGGCTCTCAGAACCCAGTGGACATGTGAAGCAGGCTGAAGGCATGCAGCCTTCTCTCGCTTACCGTTGCGGGGGCAGCTCAGGTTAAGCGCGACTCGTGGTGGGCCGCGCTCTCCTGTTTCCCGTTTAACTGTGCCGTTGCAATAACGGCACGAGCACCAACGGGGGCGAGTATAGGGCCTGTGAGAATCGGGTCAACGAAAGGTCACGCTGGCGCACAGCCCGCGCTGGGGTGTTCGTCCCCACCCCTCCAATACGGCCCACACCTGCTGCAAGCCATCCACTTCACCCGCCTGCAGGCCGTGGTTGGCACCGGCCAGGCGCAGCGCGCAGTAGGGTGCGTTGCGGTGCTGGGCACGTTGGGCAAATTGCTCGTAGGCGGCGGGGGGCACCATGTCATCGGCATCGCCCCAGGCGTGCAGCACGGGCCATGGGCCCTGCAGCAAGGGTTGTTGCACGGGCCATTGCCACAGGTCGCGCCAGTAGCGCAGGCTGCGCCCCTGCACCACCTGCGTGTCCGCACCAGGCCCGGCCTGGGCACGGCCCAGCGCAGCCCAGTCTGCTGCATGCCCGAGGCGCTCGGCCTGCATCTGGCCGGCATCACGCGGGTCCAGCCCACTGCCGGCCATCATCACCAGGCCCGCCAGCCCAGGACCTGTGCTGGCTGCCAGGGAAGGCAGCAGTTCCACCCCTTCCGAAATACCCACCAGCAGCCATGGCACGTCGGCATGGCTGTGACGTTGCACAGTAGTGACCTGCTGTAGCGCGGCGCGCGCGTGGTTAGCCCATGCAGAAAGGTGATCGGCCTGCACAAAGCGCGCGGGGCAATCGGCCGCTGGCGTGGTGTCTGCAGGGTGTACGCCCGGCTTGTGCAGCACAGTCACCTGCGCGTGCAACAGGCCCCGAAAGTAGCGATCAGCAAAGGGCCCCATACCGGCACAGCCCGAGCCAGGAACGACCACCACGCGGTAGCGCAGGGGTGGCACCAGCGGGCCCCGCTGCAGGGCCCACAGCTCCTCACCGTGGGCCCCTGGCAGGCGCTGCGCAGAGAAGCGTTCGGCGCCACTGGCTGGCGCTGCAGGCCCCTGAACCGAGCAGGCTTGCAGGCTGAGCGCCGCCAGAAAAAAGGCCAGCACAAGGCTGGCCTGGGCAACGCCGGGGCGGTGGGGCTGGGTCACCTCAGCAGCGCAGGTCATGCCCACGTTGTGCAACCCGGCCCACCCCACCCATCACTTGAGGATGAGCACCTGTTCAGGCTGCTGCGGCACTGGCATCGGCTGAGCCTGGCCACCACCAGCGGGGTACCCCATGGGCTGGGGTGGGCGCACACCGCGCGAAAGGTGCGCGTCAGTGTAGCCGAGCTGGTTGGCTAGCTGCAGGTACACGTCTTGCGCGAGGCTTTGCGAGGTCTCGCGGATCACCTTGGCACGGTTGGGCGGGGCGATATCGCCACGGGTGGAGAGGATCTTGGTGTCGTTGCCTTCACCCTGGGCAGAGAACGCAGCCTTGATCTCGTAGGTTTTGGTGTTGATGAGCGAGAAGTCGGCCAGCAGTTGCAGGCCGTACTGGCGCGTGGCGTTGCTGGTGCCCTGGATGGGGTGCAGTGCATCGGTGAAGTCGATGCTGGAGACCACGCCAAACAACACGTAGTCGGCGCCGTTGAACTCGCCCTTCTTGATGCGGGCGATCACGTCCGTGACCTGGGGCTGTGCCTTGGGCGTGGCCATCTTGCCGCCCTGCACCTGGTTGAGCACCTGCTCGGCCTTGGAAGGCTGCGGCGTGCCCGCGTCAAAGCCCTTGCCCTGCACCAGGCGGAAGTAGGTGCCTTGCAGCAAGGCACCCTTGATGTCGTTGGTGTAGCCACCCAGCTCGCGCTGCTCGATGTAGCTGTAGGTACCGGCCACGTAGGTGCCGCTGGCCTGCTCGGACGCCTGCACCGACTGGCTGCCCGAATACGAGCCGCCACCGCCATACACGCCGTGGCTGTGGCTGCCGCTTTGGCTGCTGCGGGCGCTCATCTGGGCGCTGCGCTGGTAGGCACCGGCCACGAAGTACTCCGACACGCGCTGTGCGTAGGCCAGATCGGTCACGGCGATTTTGGGGGCCGCGTTTTGCGCCAGGGCGCTGCTGCCCCAGGCCAGCGTGGTGGCGGCGACCACGGCCAGGGCCGTGTGCAAGGTGGTTCTGCGTTGCATGGTGTGCTCCGTCACTTCTTGCTGGTCTTGCGGATTTCTTTCTCGTCCTGCCATTCGATCGTGCCTTCCTGCACGTCAAACATCTTCAGCGTGAACTTGTAGAACACGTCCTTGGTGGTGTTGTTCTGCTTGACGATGCTGGTCAGCTCGCCTTCAAGCTGGTACTTGGCCGCCGTCATCTGGCCGACCTTGGCGGTGGTGTTCTGCTTGTACAGGCCGCTCTGGTTCTGGCGCTGCAGCTCATCCACGCCTTGCTGCATTTCGTTGATGGAGCGGGTGAAACGCACCTTGCCCGACTTGACCAGCGCGGTCTGGATCGAGTTCATCACGTTGGTCGTGTCGATGTACTCACTGGTCTTGTTCTTGACGGTGGAGATGGTCACCGTGGGGCGGCCCTGGAAGATGCCGGTTTCGAGCAGGCTGCCGGTCATCTTCTCGGCAATCATCTGCAGGTCGGACGAACCGAATTCGTTGGTCACCAGCTCCACGCCCTTGGCGTCGCCATAGTTGACCTGGCGGTCAAAACGCACAGTAGGGGAAGACAGGTTCTGGCAGGCCGACAAGGCCAGGGTGCTGGCAGCAAAGGCCACGATGAGCGCGGTGCGCTGGAAGGTGTTCTTGGTCATGGTTTTGATATCTTTCATAAGACAGGGCGGTTCACACTACCGGAGGCTCTTGAAACTGGCGCTCCCCCGCCGTAGGCAGCCGCGCAAGGGCCTTTGCTGGCCGCGCCGCCCCGCCGCGCTGGCTGCGCCCCCCTCCCACGCGAAGCGTGAGAGAGGGGGAAGGCGCGCAGCGACTCAGGGGGTGCTTCATATCTTCAGCGCGGCTCGACGTTCATTTCCAGGCGCAGGTCCACGGCCGCGCCGGTGGGGGCCACGCTCTTGATGGTTTGCTGGCCCAGGCCCAGCACGGTGAGTTGCTTCCACGACTCGCCATCGCCCACCTGGTTACCCACGTTGTCCAGCCATTTGAAGCGGTAGAACAGCGTGCGGTCACTGCGCACGGAGCTGGACAGGTCGGCCTGCACCGACAGGATGTCGTTCTTGCGCACCAGGCGCATTTCGCGCACGGCGATGCCGTTGGCTTCACCGCGCAGGGCCACTTTGGCGGCCACGGCGGCAGGGGTTGCGGGGTCGTGCTGCTGGGCGCCGGCAGCGCCGGCCAAACCCACGCAGGCGGCGCACAGGGCGCTCAGGAGGATGCGGTTGGTCATTGAAAAGATTCCTTCAGGCAAATCGTATGAGGGTCGGTGCCCATCAGTTCTTGGCAGCCGGTGTAGGCGCTGCTACGGGGGACTTGGCCACAGGCTTGGCGGGGCGGGTGTTGGCGCGTGGCGCGGGCTTGGCAACAGGAACCGCTGGAGCGGCAACCTCTACCGGCGCGGCGCTGGCGGGAGCCAGCTTGCCCAGGCTCGCGACGGAACCCATCAGCACGGTGTTTTCGTACAGGCGCAGGGGCACCAGAGCGTACTGGCCGTCGATCTTGACGGGGTCAGGCAGCGCACGGCCGTTCACTGTGACGACGTGCTCACCCGGAGGCAGGTAGCCGCGGGCGATGTAGACACGGCCGGGCAACATGCGCCACATGCGGTCATCGGCCACCTCGGTCGCAGCCGAGGCCACAGCGCCAATCAGGCCACCCACCAGACCGCCACCCTTTTGCAACTCGTTCTGCATCACGCCTTTGGCGATGGCACGGGTCACGCCGCGCAGCACCATGCCGGGCATTTCGTCCTTCAGGGCACGGCGGGCCATCACGTTCACGTCCACCACTTTTTCCAGCTTGAGGTCGGTGCCTGCGGCCGACAGCGTGGTCAGCAGTGGGTCGGTAGAGGGCTCAATCACGGGGTAGGAAATGCTGGCAGTGACCATGCCACGGCCTGTGGGCACGGGGATGGTGAACGCCTTGGGCTTGCGGGCGGGCGCATCACCCGCTTCCACCACGAACAGCACGTCCGTCATGCGCTGGCGGCGCTTCCAGGTGAAGCTGGTGCGGTTGTCCAGGCCGCGCAGGCCCTCTTCCAGCACACCGGTTTCGGGCTTGAGCTCGATCGCCTTGCGGTAGCCGGGGGCGGCCAGGCCGGACTCGCCCAGCACTTCGTACATGAAGCCCGCCAGGTAGTGGCTCAGGGCGTTCTGGTAGCCGTTCTTCAGCGCCAGCACTTCGGGATCGTTCAAGGTTTCGACGGGGTAGCCGTTGAGCTCCTTGCCGCCGGCAGCGGCGCCCTTGGACTTGGCTTCTTCTTCAGCCGCCAGGGTTTCCTTGGAGCGGAACTCGGCAATGATGGCCTCGCGTTCGTGCGTGCGCTTGATGTCCACACGGGCGTTTTCAAAGTCGCCCACGGCCACGCGGTTCATGGCCAGGCGGGTGGTGAGCCACACCTTTTCGTAGTCCTGGCCTTCGTAGTTCTTGAGCCGCTCGCTGATCAGCGCGGCGCCCACGGTGCCCATCAGCTTGGAAGGGTTGGTCTTGGCGGTTTCTTCCCATTCCTTGACCTTGATGTCTGCCAGCAAGAAAGCGTTCGTGCTGTCTTCGTAGCGGCGGTCCATGCGCAGCAGCTCACCCCGCTCCAGGTTGTAGAGCAGCGCGGTCTTATCGTCCTCGGACTTGGCAGAGGCTTCCAGCTGGGCCAAGGCAGCAGGAATGCCGCCGGTGCGGCCTGCCGACTGCACATCGCTGGCCAGCTTGTCGTGGCTTTGCATGCTGGCGCAACCTGTCAAGGCTGCGCTCAAGGTCAATACCCACAGCAGACGGGGGCGGAAGTGCGCAAGAGATTTCATTTTTTTCCTAGGAGAACGATGTACGGGATGTCAGAAAGCCCTGCAGCCCCCACCGCACGCTACCAGCCAAAGCTGACGCCAGCCCTGCTGCGCGCACCAAAGCGGACAGACAAGGTACGGGTTGCGAGCGGTGAAAGGTGAATCGGTGCCACGGTGCGCCCCCTCCCGGTGCGCAAGCGTGTCAGGCAGTCCCCTCAAACTGTGAGTTTTCTGGAAGTTATGTTGGCAAATGTCGCCAAGTGGGAATGTATCAAACCGCTGTGACTTTCTACAACCCTAAGGGCCCCTCCAAAGGGCTGCACAGTGAGTCTGGCAAAGCACCAATGCCATAGCGTTCACTTACTCTGGCCCCGCAAAGGCAGGCGATAAATCCACACCACCCGGCCACCCGGAGCACGCAACTGGGCATGGGGCAACACGCCCGGCACGGCAAATTCCAGGCTCACCAGCCAGGTGCCGGGGGCCATCTCGGCCTGGGCCTTGGCGGCAGCACGGGCCATGCTTTCGGGCCGCTGGAACAGGTACACCATCTGGTAGCCACTCCAGTCGGTCTTCCACATATCGGCGCGGCGCACCCGGGCCCAGGGGCAGCGCAACGCGCAGGCCACGCGCAGCGGCCAGCTCCATTCGATGCCGTCCAGCGCCACCTGCGGATAGGCAGAGCGCAGCGCCATAAGGCCGTCACCCAGGCCGCAACCGGCATCCAGCACCCGTGCAGCAGGTGCCAGCGGAGCCTGGGCAGGCAGCGCCTTCAAAGCGTGGCGCGGCGTGGGGAACACGGGCGCATCGCGCCAAGCATTGAGCGGGTACACCAGCATCAGCAAGGCCAGCGGAACCAGCCAGGCCCAAGCGGGCAACGCCACTCCGCCCACCAAGGCCAGCGAGAGCGGAAACCCGGCGGCGATGAGGCCGCGCCGCCACCAGCTCGCGCCCCATACGCTGGCAACCGTTCCCAAAAGGCAAGGCAGCAGCAGGGCCCATAGTGGCGCTACCAGGGGCTGTAACACCATGAACAAGAGCCAGGCGGCGGCCCAGGCCAGCAAGGCCGGTAGCGGCCAGGGCAGGCGCAACGTCATGCCCATGCCCCCGCGGTGGCAGGCGGCACCCCGCCCCGGCACGCTGTGGGTGCAGGCAAGGCGGTGCAATGGATGAAGAGGTGGTGCATGGCCGGGGCTGGAAGAAGGCAGTACGGCGCTTCTTGCGGCCGCCCTGCAGCGCAGCAGTGTAGGCGGCTTGGCTGCGCAGGCCGAGGGGTTCAGCCCCAGGCAACGGCCCGGCGCGTGGCAAAGTTCACAGTCTGGCCCGGCAGGCTGTCAACGCGGGCGCGCAAGGCGGGCGCAAGCCCTGCGGCTGGCCCATCCACGCGGGGCCAAAAAGATGCGGGCAGCTCAGCCCCGCAGGCGCTCGATCAGGCCGTTGAGTTCTTCCAGAGAACCAAACTGGATGGCCAGCTCGCCCATGTCCTCCATGCGCCCTGCCCGCTTCACGCGCTTTTTGACGCGCACTTCCACGGCGGCCATCAGCAGGTCTGACAGTTCTTCTTCCACGCGTTTCATGTCGCGCGACTTTTCCTTCTTGGGTTTTTGGGGCACCAGGTTGAATTCGGCACCGATCTTCTTGACCAGGCTTTCAGCTTCACGCACCGACAGCTTCTTGGCCGCGATCTGGTTGCCCGCGGTGATCTGCGCGGCGCGGTCCAGCGCCAGCAGTGCCCGGGCGTGGCCCATGTCGATGTCACCCGCCATGAGCATGGTCTGCACGGGTTCGGCCAGGTTGAGCAAACGCAGCAAATTGCTGGCCGCGCTGCGCGAGCGGCCCACGGCCTGCGCGGCCTGCTCGTGCGTGAGGCCAAACTCGCGAATCAGGCGCTGCAGGCCCTGCGCTTCTTCCAGCGGGTTCAGGTCTTCACGCTGGATGTTCTCGATCAGCGCCATGGCCGCAGCGGCCTCGTTGGGCACCTCGCGCACCAGCACAGGCACTTCCGCCAGCCCAGCCAGGCGAGAGGCGCGGAAGCGCCGCTCGCCCGCGATGATTTCGTACTTGCCCGCGTTCTCTCCATCCACCAGACGGCGCACCAGAATCGGCTGCATGATGCCCTGGGCCTTGATGGATTCGGCCAGCTCATACAGCGCGCCTTCGTCCATCCGCGTGCGCGGCTGGTACACGCCGGGCACCAGTTCGGTCAGAGGCAGCGAGCTGGGCAAGCCTGCTTGAACGGCCTGGGCCTGCTCGACTTTTTCTTCGACCTTGGGGCCGAGCAATGCTTCGAGGCCACGGCCGAGGCCCTTGGGTTTTTTGGTAACCATGTCTACAAATTCCTGAAAAGTATGCGGACCATCGCTCAAGCGGCAGCCAGTTGCTGCAGCCAGCCATGGCCTTCGGCCCAATCGCCCAGGCCAGATTCCGCGTTGATGTGCCCACGTTCGCCGTAATCCACAAAGCGGGCGCCCCAGGCCTGGGCCAGGGCTTCGGCGCGCTCCAGGCTGCAATACGGGTCATTGCGGCTGCCCACCAGCAGGGCGGGGAAAGGCAGCGGCTGGCGCGCGATGGGGGCCCAGCCGTGGATCTGTGCGGCCAGATCAGGCCGCTCCACATCGCCCGGGGCCACCAGCAAGGCGCCGCGCACCTTGGCCGCATGGCGCGTGTGGGCCGCCCACCAGGCGGTGAGGATGCAGCCCAGGCTGTGCGCCACCAGCAGCACGGGGCCGTCGGCGTCGGCCACGGTCTCTTCCAGCCGGGCCGACCAGTCGCCGCGCAGCGGGCGCATCCAGTCGTGCTGGTCCACGCGGTGGTAGCCGTGCAGCGCTTCCCAGCGGCTTTGCCAGTGGTCGGGGCCAGAGTTCTGCCAGCCGGGCAGCAGCAAGGTGTTGCGGGGGCTGATTACTATCATTTTTATAGCTGCTTGCGCTTGTAAATCAAGCCTTAGAGGCCTTTTTGACTGCAATGCCCATGCGCTTGACCCGGTCCACCATCTCTTTGGCGAAATCCACAAACGCGTGGCTGCCCTTGGCAGAGGGGTCGAACACCACACCGGGCAAGCCGTAGCTGGGGGCTTCGGCCAAGCGCACGTTGCGGGGAATCACGGTGTTGAACACCTTGTCGCCAAAGTGGTCCTTGAGCTGTTCGCTCACCTGCTGCTGCAGCGTGATGCGCGGGTCAAACATCACCCGCAGCAGGCCAATGACCTGCAGGTCGGCGTTGAGGTTGGCGTGCACCTGCTTGATGGTGTTGACCAGATCGGTCAGGCCTTCCAGCGCGAAGTATTCGCACTGCATGGGCACGATCACGCCATGCGCGCTGCACAGGCCGTTGAGGGTGAGCATCGAGAGCGACGGCGGGCAGTCGATGAGCACGAAGTCGTAGTCCGCATCGGCCGCAGCCAGCGCAGCCTTCAGGCGTTTTTCGCGCTGCTCCAGGGCCACCAGTTCCACCTCGGCCCCGGCCAGTTCGCGGTTGGCGCCCAGCACCCAGTAGCCACACTTGTCCGACAGCACCGCGGCCTCTTTGACCGAGGCGGACTCCAGCAGCACGTCGTACACCGACAGCTCCAGCTGGCGCTTGTCCACACCCGAGCCCATGGTGGCGTTGCCCTGGGGGTCCAGGTCCACCATCAGCACGCGCTGGCCAATTTTGGCCAGGCCCGCAGCCAGGTTGACGGTGGTGGTGGTTTTGCCCACACCGCCCTTTTGGTTGGCGATACAAAAAATCTTAGCCATGTGAACGTGCCCGAATTACTTGGAAATGGCCAGCTTGATGCCGAAGCCAATAAGGAAGACGCCAGCCAGTTTTTCCAACACGCGGGCAATGGAAGGGTTGGCGCGCATGCGCTCGGCCAGCCGGTGGGTCAACAGCACCACGATCAGGCCGTAGGCAAAGGTCAGCGCTGCGATGGTGGCTGCCATGACACCAAAGGTGAGCATGCCCTGGTGGCGCGCCGGATCGACAAACAAGGGGAAGAACGCCATGTAGAAAACAATGGCCTTGGGGTTGAGCAGCGTGATCAACCCTGCCTGCTTGAAGTAGTGACGCGGCTCGATGTGGAGCACGGGTTTGGCACCGGGCTTGGCGGTCAGCATCTTGAAGCCCAGCCAGGCCAGGTAACCGGCACCCAGCCATTGCACGGCAGCAAATGCCGTGGGGTACGTGGCCAGTAAGGCCGCCACGCCAGCCACTGCGGCCCACATGAGCACCTGGTCGCCAGCAATCACGCCCAGCGTGGCCGCCAACCCGCCGCGAATGCCGCCCTTGGACGTGGAGGTGATAAGTGCCAGATTGCCGGGGCCTGGAATGGCCAGAAACAACACAATGGCGGCGACATAGGCGCCGTAGTCAGCAATGCCAAACATGATTTTCCCCGGTGCGCTGAAGGGCGCAGCAAAAAGAGTGCGCCCCGAATGAGGTGACGAGTTTACGCGACCCCTGTGGCGGCAACGTGCAGCAAGGCAGTGGCCGCACCACCCAGCACGGCAAAAGCACGCATTCAGACGGGCTGCATCCAGACGATGCAGCGCTCCGCATCCAGCCCCGGCACAGTCAACTGTTCCACGTGAAACACCTTCACGTCTGCAGGCAGCGCAGCAATCTCGTCCGCAGGGTGCTTGCCCTTCATGGCCAGCCACACGCCGTGGGGTGCAGCCAGCGCAGAGCGCGACCACACCACAAAGTCGGGCAGGGAAGCAAAGGCGCGGCAGCTCACCACATCAAAGGCTTCAGTCAGCGTCTCCACCCGGGCGTGTAGGCCGTGCAGGTTGCGCAACTTCAAGGCCACTGCCGCTTGCTGGATGAAGGCGGCTTTCTTGCCCACGGTGTCCACACAGCTCACGTCCAGCTCGGGGCAGCAAATCGCAAACACCACACCGGGCAGGCCACCGCCGGAGCCCACATCCAGCAGGCGCACCCCCCTGCCCTGCACCGCACCACTTTGCGCCAACTGCGCCAGATGGCGACGCAAGGGCAGCACAGCGGCCAGGCTGTCGAGCAGGTGGTGGGTCAGCATTTCCTGCGGGTCGCGCACGGCCGTCAGGTTGTAGACCTTGTTCCACTTTTGCAGCAGGGCCAGAAACTCCATCAGTTGCGCAAGCTGCGGGGCGGACAGCTCCAGTCCCATCGCAGCCGCACCTTCCTGCAGGCGTGCTTGCAGGGCTTCGGTGGTGGATGCACTCATGCAGCCACCTCACCTTCGGCCTGGGCAGGATTCAAAGCAAAGTCTTTGAAGCCACCCTTCTTCAGATGCACCATGAGCAGCGAAATGGCAGCGGGAGTAATACCCGTGATGCGCGACGCCTGGCCCAGCGTTTCAGGGCGATGGCGGGTGAGCGCCTGGCGGGCTTCAATGCTCAGGGCCGTCACCTGCATGTAGTCCAGCTCGGCCGGAAGGCGCAGTTTTTCGTAATACGCAGCGCGCTCCACCTCGCCCTTCTGGCGGTCGATGTAGCCCGAGTACTTTGCAGCGATCTCCACCTGCTCGATCACTGGGGCGCTCAAATCACCCAGCGTTTCACGTGAAACATCGGCGCTGGCGTACTTGCCGCCATCCATGCTCACCAACGCTTCGTAGGTCACATCAGGGCGGCGCAGCAGATCGAACAGGTTGTATTCGTGCTCAATGCTTTTGCCCAGCACACGCTCGGATTCCGAAGCGGGCAGGTTGCGCGGGTTCACCCAGGTGGCCTTGAGGCGTTCTGTTTCACGTGAAACAGCGTCGCGCTTGCGGCTGAATGCGTCCCAGCGGGCATCGTCCACCAGACCCATCTTGCGGCCCACTTCGGTCAAACGCATGTCGGCGTTGTCTTCGCGCAGCTGCAGGCGGAACTCCGCCCGGCTAGTGAACATGCGGTAAGGCTCGGTCACGCCCTTGGTGATGAGGTCATCCACCAGCACGCCCAGGTAGGCCTCATCCCGGCCGGGCAGCCAGGGGCCGTCGCCACGGCATTGCAGCGCGGCATTGATGCCCGCAAACAGGCCCTGGGCCGCCGCCTCTTCATAGCCGGTGGTGCCGTTGATCTGGCCCGCAAAGAACAGGCCCTGGATCTGGCGCGTTTCAAAGCTGCTCTTGAGCGAGCGCGGGTCGAAGTAGTCGTATTCGATGGCGTAGCCGGGGCGCAAGATGTGGGCGTTTTCCAGGCCCTTCATGCTGCGCACCAGGTCGTACTGGATGTCAAACGGCAAGCTGGTGCTGATGCCGTTGGGGTAGTACTCGTGCGTGGTCAGACCTTCTGGCTCCAGAAAGATCTGGTGCCTGTCCTTGTCGGCAAAGCGGTTGATCTTGTCTTCCACACTGGGGCAGTAGCGCGGGCCCACGCCTTCGATTTTGCCGGTGAACATGGGGCTGCGGTCAAAGCCGCTGCGGATGATTTCGTGCGTGCGCTCGTTGGTGTGCGTGATCCAGCACGGCACCTGCTGGGGGTGCATGGCCGCATGGCCCATGAAGCTGAACACGGGCACGGTGCCCTCATTCACGCCGCCGGGCATGCCGTCACCCGGTTGTTCCTCGCACTGGCTGAAGTCAATCGTGCGGCCATCAATGCGCGGTGGTGTGCCGGTCTTCAGGCGGCCCTGGGGCAACTTCAATTCCTTGAGACGGGCGCTGAGCGACACGGCGGGCGGGTCCCCCGCCCGGCCGGCGGAGTAATTGTTCAGGCCCACGTGGATCTTGCCATCGAGGAACGTCCCGGCCGTTAGCACCACGGTGCGCGAGCGGAAGCGGATGCCCACCTGCGTCACCGCGCCCACCACCCGGTCGCCCTCCACCATCAAGTCATCCACGGCCTGCTGGAACAGCCACAGGTTGGGCTGGTTCTCCAGCATGCGGCGGATGGCGGCTTTGTAGAGGATGCGGTCGGCCTGCGCGCGTGTGGCGCGCACGGCAGGGCCTTTGGAGCTGTTGAGGGTGCGGAACTGGATGCCACCCTCGTCCGTGGCCAGCGCCATGGCACCGCCCAGGGCATCCACCTCCTTGACCAGATGGCCCTTGCCAATGCCGCCAATGCTGGGGTTGCAGCTCATCTGCCCCAGGGTCTCGATGTTGTGGGTGAGCAGCAAGGTTTTGCAGCCCATGCGGGCAGCGGCCAAGGCGGCCTCGGTGCCAGCATGGCCACCGCCGACAACGATCACATCAAATTCCTGGGGGTACAACATGGGAGGGCTCCGGGGCCCTGCGGGGCCCAATCAACAAAAACACCCGCGCGAGGTTCGCACTGCAAGCCAGGCGGAAGGCCTCGGCAGTCCATCAGGCGCGATTGCGGGTAACCCCTGATTTTCCCACTTTGTGCGCTTTGTGTCTGGGCAACCCTGTGTTTCACGTGGAACACCCCCACGCAGGAATCCTGCCCGGCCGGTGTGATTCAATGGAGTCCATGCCAAACGCCCAACTCCTCATCTTCGCTGGCAGCACACGCCAGCAGTCGTTCAACCGCAAACTGGCCCACGCCACTGCCGCTATCGCGCGCGATGCCGGTGCCAGCGTCACGGTGCTGGAGCTGTCTGACTTTGACATCCCGCTCTACAACGCTGACCTCGAAGCCGAGGGCACACCGGCCGACGTAGTGCGACTCAAGCAGGCGCTGTTCGACCACCCCGCCTGGATCATCTGCTCGCCCGAGTACAACGGCAGCTACACCGCCCTGCTCAAGAACACCATCGACTGGGCCTCCAGCCCGGTGAAGGGCCACCCCGATTGGCAGGACGGCACCCGCTCGTTCCGCGGCAAAGTGGTGGGCATGCTCAGCGCGTCGCCCGGCGCCCTGGGTGGCCTGCGCTCACAAAGCCACCTGGGCCCCTTGCTCACCAACCTGGAATGCTGGCTCGCGCCCAAGGCATTTGCACTGGGCTCGGCAGGCAGCGCCTTTGACGAATCAGGCGCCCTGGTGCAGCAAGCCCACCGCGACCGCGTGCGCGCCGTGGTGGATCAGGTGCTGTGGGCGGCTGAACGCCTGCAACCACCGGCCGCGTGAGCATTTCAAGCCAAAACAGGCTCTGGCGCTTATCCAGCAAGCGCCAGCAGCTATCAAAATAATAGCGATGGACTGTCGCTCCGGCTGTGGTGCCTGTTGCATCGCCCCTTCCATTTCCACCCCCACGCCGAAGATGCCCCACGGCAAGCGGGCGGGCGAGCCGTGTGCACACCTCATGCCCAGCCTGGCGTGCGATCTGTTCGACAGCCCCGAGCGCCCCGCCGTTTGCGGCAGCCTGCAGCCCAGTGCCGAGATGTGCGGCGCATCGCGTGAACACGCGCTTTTCTGGCTGAATCGGCTGGAGCAGTTGACGCGTCCCCAGGCTTAAACCCTGTGGACAGAACCGGTTCTCAGACACCAACGAGCCACTCACGACATCCAACCCGGCCGTGAGTGGTGTTATTTACCGAAGCACGAGCACGCCTCGCACCAGAAACATAAACTCACAGTTCAAAATACGACTTTTTGTTCATTTTTCATACTTTGCGCACAAAAAGCTACCCGCCTCCGACCTCTCCATGAGTTTTTCGCACACCATCACGGTCTTGGACTTCACCGCCCAAATTGGCCTGCACGCACTGGCCCAGCTGAGTGGCTCCGGCACCCTGCCCACCGCCACCCAGCAGCGCTCCTGGCCTCAGCTGGCACTGGCCCATGTGGCGGGCGCCCCGTTGGTGGACTGGCACCGGCCCGCGCAAGTGGGCGACCTGGGCCAACTGCAGCCAGAGGTAGCGGCAACAGCCGTGCTGATGGGGCCAGGCTCCATCCATTTGCTGGAAGCCGCACTGGGCTCCGATGTGCTGCACACATCCAAGGCTGTCTGGATTTTCCTGCTGCCGAACGCCGTGCTGGCGCGCCATGCCATCGATGCGGCGCTGCGCACCCGCCCGCACCCCAACGTGCAGGTTTTTCAACTCCCCAACAGCGACCCCAAGACGCTGTGGTTCATCCTGATGGAACAACTGGGCAAGCTGCAAGTGCTGGCCTCGCCTCCATCGCTCACCGACCAACACACCATGACAACCAATCTCAAAGAATCCATGAACACCGCCATGGGCATCGACGGCGCGATGGCCGTCGCGCTGGTGGACTACCGCAGCGGCATGTGCCTGGCCCAGGCGGGCAGCGGCATGAACCTGGACCTGGCGGCCGCCGGCAATGCGCAGGTGGTGCAGGCCAAGCTGAAAACGATGGAGAGCCTGGGCCTGCGCAAGGGCATTGAGGACATCCTCATCACCCTCGCAGACCAGTACCACCTGATCCGCCTGGTGCGCCACATCCCTGGCCTGTTCCTCTACCTCGTGCTGGACAAGAACAAGGGCAACCTGGCGCTAGCGCGCTACAAGCTGACCGACATCGAGCGCACGCTCAAGGTCTGACGCCTCTTGGAACCTGCTCACAGCACGCCCTGAAAAACCGCAGGGGTGCAACCATCGCACACCCCGCATACGATGCACGTTCCGTGATTTCTTGATCTGAGGACACACACCCATGAAGCTGTATTACTCTCCCGGCGCCTGCTCACTCTCGCCCCACATCGTGCTGCACGAAGCCGGCCTGGCTTTTGATGCCGTGCTGGCCAGCACCAAGACGCACAAACTGCAAGACGGCACGGACTTCTACACCATCAACGAACTGGGCTACGTGCCCGTGCTGGAGCTGGACAATGGTGAGCGCCTGCGCGAAGGCCCCGCCATCGTGCAGTACATCGCCGACCAGGTGCCTGCCAAGAACCTCGCACCCGCCAACGGCACGATGGACCGCTACCGCCTGCAAGAGTGGCTGACTTTCATCGGCACCGAACTTCACAAGGGCCACAGCCCCCTGTTTGCCCCCGGCACGCCCGAAGACTACAAGCCCCTGGTGCGCGAACGCCTGCAAAGCCGCTTCGCCTGGATCGACAAGCAACTGGCGGGCAAGGACTACCTGATGGGCAGCTTCAGCGTGGCCGATGCCTACCTGTACACCGTCTCGCGCTGGGGCCAGTTTGTGGGCGTGGACACCTCGGGCCTTGCCAATCTGCAAGCCTTCAAGCAGCGCATGGAGGCACGCCCTGGCGTGCAGGCTGCTCTCAAGGCCGAAGGCCTGATCAAGTAAGCGCCGCCAGCCACCTCGGCAGTCTGGCCAGAGCTGAGCCCGATCAGCGCGACCTTTGCAAAAAGGCCGCGCTTTTTTCATGGAGTTCCACCGCCCACGACGTTTCACGTGAAACGCCAGCCACACCGACCAGTCATCGGGGGCAGCACAAAAAGAAAGCCCTTGTTGATGCATCCGTCCTGCACGTTTTGCGCAACGGCGGTATTCTTTGCGGGTTAGCCCTTGTGTAGCCTCTTTCTCAGAAAGTGCCCATGACTTCTCTTTTCGAACCCACCCACGCAGGCGACATCGCCCTGGCCAACCGCATCGCAATGGCCCCGCTCACGCGCAACCGCGCACCCGACGCCATTCCCACCGAACTCACCGCCACCTACTACGCGCAACGCGCCACTGCCGGGCTGATCATCTCGGAAGCCACCGCCATCAGCCCTGAAGGCCAGGGCTACGCTGACGTGCCCGGCCTGTACGGCACGGAGCAGCTTGACGGCTGGAAGAAGGTGACGCGCGCCGTGCACGAGGCCGGCGGCAAGATCGTGGTGCAGCTGTGGCACGTGGGCCGCATCTCGCACACCTCGCTGCAGCCCGGCCATGCCAAGCCTGTGGCGCCTTCGGCCATCCGCGCCCATGCCAAAACCGTGCTGCTCAAGGACGGCGTGCCCACCTTCACCGACACCTCCGAGCCCCGCGCGCTCGACGCCGAAGAACTGCCCCGCATCGTGCAGGACTACCGCCACGCCGCGCGCAATGCCATTGCCGCCGGCTTTGATGGCGTGGAAATCCACGCGGCCAACGGCTACCTGATTGACCAGTTCCTGAAGACCGGCGCCAACCAGCGCACCGACGACTACGGCGGCAGCATCAAGAACCGCGCACGCCTGCTGCTGGAAGTGACCCGCGCCATCGTCGATGAAATCGGCGGCGGCCGCACCGGCATTCGCCTCTCGCCCGTCACCCCCGCCAACGACATCGTGGACGAGAACCCACAGCCGCTGTTTGACTACGTGGTGCGCGAACTGGGCAAGCTGGGCCTGGCCTATGTGCACATCATCGAAGGCGCCACCGGCGGCCCGCGCGAGCTGCCCGACCGCCCCTTTGACTACGCCGAACTGCGCAACGCCTACCGCGCCGCCGGTGGCAAGGGCGCCTGGATGGTGAACAACGGCTACGACCGAGCCCTGGCAGAAGCCGCCCTGGCCAACGGCGCCGACATCGTGGCGTTTGGCCGCCCCTTCATCTCCAACCCCGACCTGGTGGAACGCCTCAAGCAAAACGCGCCGCTCAACGAGCTGAACCGCGACACCCTGTACGGCGGCGGTGCCAAGGGCTACACCGACTACCCCACCCTGGCAGGCTGATCGCTGCGCCCCACGGGCCAGGCAGGGCCGCTCAGCCCTGGCCCAAGGGGCTCTTCACCCGCATCACGATGCGGGTGAAGAGCCGGTCATACGCCGGGTCGCGTGGGCGGCCAAGGGCCAGCGGGTTCACGTTGGTGGCAAACGCGGCGTCCACGGCAGCCCAGTCATCGTCATCCAGGTAAGCCTGCGCCGCAGGCAGCACCATGGTTTCTTCCAGGCGCATGTGCTCACGGTAAAAGGTCAGGTAGCGCCACAGCGCCTCGGTAAACACCCCACGGCGCCCTTCCCCCATCAGCTCCCAGGCCAGCAGCAAGTGCTGCAGCTCGCGCACTGCGGCTTCGCCACGGACATGCTCAGCATCCAGCATTGGCTATCGCTTGACCTCTATGGCCAAAGCTCAATTGATCAAGCCTGCACTGTACAAACAACAAAGACCCCGAAGGGCCTTTGCTTAACTTACTGGCATTGCCCCAAGCGGGGGCTTTGTGAGCTGACCGTGGCGGGGTTCACCCCAGCAAGGCGCGCGGTGCCGGCTCAGGGGCAGACAGGCCTTGTGGTGCTGGCGCAGAGAAGTTGCCGTGGCCCGCAAAGCCCATGGAGTCAGCCAAGCGGAACTGCTGCACCACTTGCGACAGGCGGGCTGCCTGCTCACGCAGCGATTCGGCCGCTGCGGCCGACTCTTCCACCAGCGCTGCGTTCTGCTGCGTCATGCGGTCGATCTCGGCCACCGACTGGTTCACCTGACCAATGCCGGCAGACTGCTCTGAAGCCGCCGCCGTGATCTCGCCAATGATGTCGCCCACGCGCTGCACGCTGCTCACGATGTCCTTCATCGCCGTGCCCGCGTCTTCCACATGGCGCACGCCACCGTCCACCGCGGCCACGCTGCTCTGGATCAGCACCTTGATGTCGCTGGCCGCGGCCGCCGAGCGCTGGGCCAGGCTGCGCACTTCACTGGCCACCACCGCAAAGCCCCGGCCCTGCTCGCCCGCGCGGGCGGCTTCCACGGCCGCGTTCAGCGCCAGGATGTTGGTCTGGAAGGCAATCGAATCGATCAGGCCAATGATGTCCCCGATCTTGCGGCTGGAGGCCGAGATCTCATGCATGCTGGACACCGCCTGCGCCACCACCGAGCCACCACGCGTTGCCGTGGTGGAGGCCGATGCCGCCAGCTGGTTGGCCATTTGCGAAGACGATGCCGTTTGCTGCACCGTGGCGGTGATTTCCGACAGCGAACTGACGGCCGCCTGCGCGTTGCTGGCGGTTTGCTCGGTGCGGTGCGACAAATCCTGATTGCCCGTGGCAATCTCCTGGCTGGCTGTGGCGATGTTGCCGCTGGCGTCACGCACCTGCGCCACCAGGGTACCCAGGCCTCGCTGCATTTCGTCCAGGGCGCGCAGCAGGTCTGCCACCTCATCGCGCCCTTCCGTGCGGATGGACTGCGACAGATCCCCACCTGCAATGGCCTTGGCCAAGCGCTGTGCCTGGTCCAGCGGCTTGCAGATGGAATGCAGGTTCAGCAGCGTGAGCGGCACCACCACCACCACGGTGATCAGCACCGCCAGCGCAAACAGCCACTTGGTCTGGTTAGACACGCCCTGCTGTTCGGCCACCGATTTCTGCACCTCGTTGCGCAGCACTTCATCCAGTTGCGTCATCAGCTTGTCGGCCTCGGCAAACTCGGCCACGGCCTTGCCGCTCATGCGGTTGGCAATGGTGACCGTGTCGTAGCCGCCGGCTTCCAGCTGGCGTGCCACGTGGGCAAAGGCTTCCTTGTAGCTATCCAGGCGCTTGATGATGTCGCGCACCACGGCGTTGTCCACATCCTCTTCACCTTGCAGGAACTGGTTGGCCACCTTCTTGGCCTTCTCCTGGCTCTCCAGCCACTGGGTGTGCGCGGCCTTCACGGCTTCGGGCTTCTCGTAGCCAATGATCATGTCCTTCTCATACTGGCGGATAGCGCCCATCTCGCTGTGCAGCTGGGCCAAGTAACCCACCTCCTGAAAGGAGCTGTTCATGAAGTCCTCGCTCATGGAATAGATGCGGAACATGCCGAACATGCCCGCGCCCCCCAAAAGGCCCAGCAAGACCAGCACCACAGCGATGGCCCCCAACATGCGAAACCGGATGGTGAACTGCCGCATGAGCGAAAAGAGATTCATGATTAGGTCGTCCTCAATGGAATGCTTGGGCCAGGCCCGTGTTTGCGCGAACTAGTTTACAGTTTTGAAACTATTTGTTGCAGTTTGCCAGACATCCAGGCCGCCGACCATTGCGGTTTATCACATGCGCCAGCGTTTGAGTAGCAGGGCGTTTGCCATCACGCTCACCGAACTGAGGGCCATGGCCGCCCCCGCCACCACGGGGCTGAGGTAGCCCAGCGCGGCCAGCGGGATGCCCGCCACGTTGTACGCAAACGCCCAGAACAGGTTCTGGCGGATCTTGCTCACCGTGCGGTGGGAGATGTCCAGCGCCGCAGCCACCAGCATCGGGTCGCCGCGCATCAGCGTGATGCCCGCCGCATGCATGGCCACATCGGTGCCATTGCCCATGGCCATGCCCACGTCGGCAGCAGCCAGGGCCGGGGCATCGTTCACGCCGTCGCCTACCATCGCCACAATGCGGGGCTGGGGGGCAGAGCCCGCCCCACTTTTTACATTTGCAGCGTTGCCGCGCTGCAACAACTGGATCTGCGCAGCCTTGTCGCCGGGCAGCACCTCGGCCATCACCTCGCCCGCAGCAGGGTCCAATCCCAGGCGGCGCGCCATGGCCTCGGCCGCGCCCCGGTTGTCCCCCGAAATCATCACCGTGCGAATGCCCCGGGCCTTCAGCGCAGCCAACGCCTCACGTGCGCCGGGCTTGGGCTCGTCGCCAAAGGCCAGCAACGCCAGCACCCGCAAACCCTGCGGCGTGGGCCCGGCCACGGCCGACACGGTAAAGCCCTCTTGCTGCAACGCCAGCGCACGCTGCGCCAGCGGGCCCGCGTTGGCAGCGCCCTCGTCGGCTGCGGCAGGCAGCACGGGCACGCCCAGTTCCTGCATCCAGCGCAGGCTGCCAATGTGCCAGGTCTGGCCCTGCACCACCCCTTCGGTGCCCCGCCCTGGCACGGCACGCACGCCATCGGCCGCTTCAGGTGCCATGCCGCGCTGCGCAGCCGCTGCCACCACGGCGCGCGCCAGGGGGTGTTCGCTGCCGCTTTGCACACCGGCCACAGCCGCCAGCACAGCGGCTTCGTCTGCACCCGCCGCCAGCTCCAGCGCCACCAGCCGGGGCTGGCCCACGGTCAGCGTGCCCGTCTTGTCAAACGCCACGGTGTCCACCCGGTGCGCCACCTCCAGCGCCTGCACGTCCTTGATCAGAATGCCGTGCTGCGCCGCCACGCCCGTGCCCGCCATGATGGCCGCCGGTGTGGCCAGCCCCAGGGCACAGGGGCAGGCAATCACCAGCACCGCCACGGCGTGGATCAGCGCCGCCTCCGTGCCCGCACCCGCCCACAGCCAGCCCAGCAGCGTGATCAATGCCAGCCCCAGCACCACGGGCACGAACACGGCAGACACCTTGTCCACCAGGCGCTGTAGCGGCGCCTTGGCGGCCTGCGCGTCTTCCACCAGGCGGATGATCTGGGCCAGCACGGTTTCAGAGCCCACCGCCTGCACCTGCATCACGATGCGGCCATCGCCGTTGATGGAGCCGCCCGTCAGCCGCCCGCCCAGCTCGCGCGCCACCGGCAACGGCTCGCCCGTCAGCATCGATTCATCCACCTGCGTCTGCCCCTCGGTCACGACCCCATCGGCCGGAATGCGCTCACCCGGGCGCACCACCAGCCGGTCGCCCACCATCACCTCGGCCACGGGCACGTCCACCTCGCCGGTTTTCGACAGCAGGTGCACCACATCCGGCCGCAGGGCGTGCAGCGCGCGGATGGCAGCGGTGGTCTGCCGCTTGGCGCGCGCCTCCAGCCACTTGCCCAGCAGCACCAGTGTGACCACCACGGCCGACGCCTCAAAGTACAGGTGCGGCACATTGCCTGGGTGATCGGTCGGCGCCGTCAGCCACAGCCACATCGACAAGCCCCAGCCCGCGCTGGTGCCCACCGCCACCAGCAAGTCCATGTTGCCGCTCAGCGCCTTGGCCGCCGCCCAGCCTGCCTTGTAGAAGCGGGCACCCAGAATGAACTGCACCGGCGTGTCCAGCAGAAACTGCACCCACGCCGGAAGCATCCAGTGCTGGCCAAACAGGTCGCCCAACATGGGCAGCACCAGCGGCGCCGACAACGCCAGCCCCACCGCCACGGGCAAGAAGCCCGCCCAGGGCGAGGCGTCCTCCGGCGCATCGGTGGCATCGGCCGCGCGCGGCTCGTAGCCCGCATTGCGCACCGCTCGCCGCACCAGCGCCTGCAGGGCGGCGGCGTCGGTGCCATCGGGCACGGTGTAGGCAATGCGCGCCGACTCGGTGGCCAGGTTCACCGTGGCATCCTGCACGCCGGGCACCTTGCGCAGCGCGCGTTCCACACGGCCCACGCAGCTCGCGCAGGTCATGCCGCCAATGCCCAAGTCCAGCGACTGGGCCCCTTCGGGGGTAGGTTGGGTGGTTTTCATAGGCCCGACAGTAATCCTTGACGCCATGGCAAGGTCAAGGCATTTTTAAAGGGCTTGACCATGACATGATGTAAAGGTTCATGATCGGATGCAGGGTGAATCCCACCCGCCAACCATCCACAGGAGTTTTTCCATGCAAACGCAAACTTTCCAGGTCCAGGGCATGACATGCGGCCACTGCGAACGGGCCGTCACGCAAGCCATCCAGCAAGTGGACCCTGCCGCCACGGTGCAGATCGACCGCGCCAGCGGCCAGGTGCAGGTGCAAAGCGCCGCCCCGCGCGAGCAACTGGCCGCCGCCATTGCCGAAGAAGGCTACACCGTCGCCGCATGAACCGGCTCAGCCCACGCCGCAGCCCCGCCCCACAGGCCTGGCCCGTGCCCATCAGCGAAGCGGCGCGCCTGGCCGGTGTGTCGGCCCGCATGGTGCGGCATTACGAATCGCTGGGCCTGCTGCAAAGCGTGGCCCGCTCTGAAGGTGGCTACCGCCAGTACACCGAGGCCGATGTGCACACCCTGCACTTCATCCGCCGCGCACGCGACCTGGGCTTCTCCATCGAAGAAATCTCCACGCTGCTGGCCCTGTGGCACGACCGCAGCCGCACCAGCGCCCAGGTCAAGCGCATCGCGCAAAGCCACATCGACCAGCTCACCCAGCGCATCGCTGCCATGCAAGCCATGCAGCGCACCCTGCAAACCCTGGTGGGCTGCTGCCAGGGGGACGACCGACCGGACTGCCCCATCCTGGACGATCTGGCTGGGGGCGGGCTCCTGAAGTGAATCAACGCTATTGATTCAATAGCACGTCGCGCTTGATGGGAGAGCGCTAGCGCCCAAAATGGCTTAAAGCCATCACCGGCCCGCTGCAGCCACACGGCCGGGGCCCAGCACGCCGTGCATCAGCGTGCCAATGCACTGCTCGGCCACCTGGGCGGCGCTGTATTCGCCGCCGCTCTGGTACCAGCGGCCGATCCAGCTCAGCGCTCCGGCAATCACAAAGGCCGTCATCTTCGGGTCGCACGGGGCGAGCGTGCCTTCCTGCACGCCCTGCGCCACCAGGCGGCGAAACGCCTGGTCGATCTCGGACTTCATGCGGCGCAGCTCGGTGCGGCTGGGCTCGGGCACCTCTTCGTCACCAATGCGGATGATGCACATGCCAAACGGCTGGGTGACGATGTCGGCATACACCTGCATGCACGCGCGCAGCTGGTCCACCGCGTTGCCGCCAGCCTGGCGCGAGGCCTCGATGCCTTCCAGAATCAGGTGCAGGCCTTTCTTCACGCACTCCAGCAGGATCTCGTCCTTGTTCTTCACGTAGTAGTACAGCGTGGGTTTGGAGACCTGCAGCCGCGCGGCAATGTCGTCGAGCGACGTGGCATGGAAGCCGCGCTCGTTGAACATTTGCGCCGCTGTGGACAACACCGCGTTGCGCTTGGCCTCGCGCTGCTGTTCGCGCGCGGGGGCCTGCGGCCAGGGCGATGGCTGCGCTAGCGCACGCGGGCGGCGCGCGCCGGGCTTGGGTGCCGCGCGGGGGGTGGAAGGTGGGGCCATGGGGGTGTCTTCTGGTCGGTGTACCGGGTAAATCCTGATGCCGCCGGGGGCGGACGCTTCAAAAATCTACTTTCAAGTAACAAGTCTACGTAAAAGTAGCCCCCACCCGACTGCAAGAAAACCCGCAGGGGCAAACCCTGCAGGTGCTGAAGCTCCTGTTGCGACCAGAAACGGCTGGATGGCCCGGCAGACCAGGGCAGTGGTTCCCACGGCATCAAGGTTTTTGCTCTCCGGCCCTGATTTGCCCAGCCACGGCACACCCCCTTTTCATTTCCAGGAGTTTTTTCATGACCCACCGTGACGTCGTCGTCGTCAGCACCGCCCGCACCGCCATCGGCACCTTCGGCGGCAGCCTGAAGGACATGCCCAACACCCAGCTCGCCACCACCGCCGTCAAAGCCGCCATCCAGCGCGCCGGCATCGCGCCCGACGCCGTGGGCCATGTGGTGATGGGCAACGTGATTCCCACCGACACCAAGGACGCGTACCTGAGCCGCGTGGCCGCCATCGACGCGGGCTGCCCCATCGAGACGCCTGCCTTCAACGTCAACCGCCTGTGCGGCTCGGGCCTGCAAGCCATCATCAGCGCCGCGCAGGCCATTGGCTATGGCGACTGCGATGTGGCCTTGGGCGGTGGCTCCGAGAGCATGAGCCGCGGCCCCTACTTCGACCAGGGCGCGCGCTGGGGCGCCCGCATGGGCGACAGCAAGAGCATCGACTACATGCTCGGCATCCTGCACGACCCCTGGCAGAAGATGCACATGGGCATCACCGCCGAGAACGTGGCTGAGCGCTACAAGATTTCGCGCGCGATGCAGGACGAACTGGCCCTGACCAGCCAGCAGCGCGCCGCCGCCGCCATCGTTGCGGGTTACTTCAAGGAGCAGATCGTTCCCGTCGAAATCGCCACGCGCAAGGGCACCGTGCTGTTTCAGGAAGACGAGCATGTGCGTGCCAGCACCACCCTGGAAGTGCTGGCCGGAATGAAGCCCGCGTTCAAGAAGGAAGGCGGCACCGTGACCGCTGGCAACGCATCGGGCATCAACGACGGCGCGGCGGCCGTGGTGCTGGCCGCAGGTGACCGCGTGGCGGCCCTGGGCCTCAAGCCCCTGGCGCGCCTGGTCGGCTATGCGCACGCAGGCGTGGACCCGGCCTACATGGGCATCGGCCCCGTGCCTGCCACGCAGAAGGTGCTGGCACGTACCGGCCTGAAAGTGCAGGACATGGATGTGATCGAAGCCAACGAAGCCTTTGCCGCCCAGGCCTGCGCCGTGGTGCAGGAACTGGGCCTGGACCCCGCCCGCGTCAACCCCAACGGCTCGGGCATTTCGCTGGGCCACCCCGTGGGTGCCACCGGCGCCATCATCACCACCAAGGCGATTGCCGAGCTGCACCGCACCGGCGGGCGCTATGCGCTGGTGACCATGTGCATCGGCGGCGGCCAGGGCATCGCTGCCATCTTCGAACGGGTTTGAGTCATTTTGGCCTCCAGCGCTTATCCAGAAAGCGCTGGCAGCTCCTATATTCATAGCAATCATGCTTCCCAACACCCTCCTCACGGCCGAGCAGAAGGCCGAACTGCAAGTCTTCACCGGATCGCTGGAGCGCTTTTGCGACACCGAGATCGAGCCCCATTACCGCGACTGGGAAAAGGCGGGCCTTGTCCACCGCGAGCTCTTTCGCAAGATGGGCGAGAACGGCTACCTCTGTGCCGACGTGCCCGAGCAGTACGGCGGCGCGGGCGCCAGCGTGCACTTCTCGTTTGCCGTGGTGGAGGTGCTCTCGCGCCGGGGCTACGGCGGTTTTGTGGGCGGGCTGCAGGTGCACAACGACATCATCCCGCCCTACCTGCTGCACTGCGGCACCGAGGCGCAGCGCGAATACTGGCTGCCGCGCATGGTCAGCGGCGAAGCGGTGGCCGCCATCGGCATGACGGAGCCCGGCGCAGGCAGCGACCTGAAAGCCATCCGCACCACGGCCAAAAAAGATGGAGATGGCTACGTCATCAACGGCAGCAAGATCTTCATCAGCAACGGCCAGCACTGCGACCTGCTGGTGCTTGCCGCCAAGACCGACCCGGCGGCCGGCGCCAAGGGCGTGAGCCTGTTCCTGGTCGATACGAAAAGCCCCGGCTTCACGCGCGGTCAGAACCTGGAAAAAATCGGCCAGCACGCGGGCGATACGTCGGAGCTGTTCTTCAACGACCTGCGCGTGCCCGCCGACGCGCTGCTGGGCGGGGTGGAAGGCCAAGGCTTCGTGCAGATGATGCGCGAGCTGCCGCGCGAACGCCTCATCATCGGCGTGCAGGCGGTGTATGGCGCCAAGGGTGCGCTCGACGCCACGGTGAAGTACGTACAAGAACGCCAGGCATTTGGCCAAGCGATTGGGCAGTTCCAGAACACGCGCTTCACGCTGGCCCAATGCGCGAGCGACATCGCCGCCGCGGAGGCGTTTTTGAATGCCAGCGTGGCCGCCTACGAGCGCGGCGAACTCACCCCCGAGGCGGTGAGCGCACTCAAGCTGCACACCACTGAAGTCATGGGCCGCGTGGCCGATGCCTGCCTGCAACTGTTTGGCGGCTACGGCTACATGGCTGAATACCCCATCTCGCGCTTCTGGACCGATGCGCGCGTGCTGCGCATCTATGGCGGCACATCAGAAATCATGAAAGAGCTGGTGGCGCGATCGCTGCTGGGGCGTTGAGAGACGGCACCGCAAAATACCAACAGTGCGCACCCAGCGGCCACTCAGCGGTGGCAGCCCCGCCCGGGCACAGCCCGTCACACTCTTTTCACAAGGGGCCGTGAGCATCGCCCGTCTTTCACAAAACGAGGAGAACCGTATGCAAATTCGAAACGTACTACTGGCCATGGCAGCCGCGGTGGTGGCATCCACGGCCTGCGCTGGCAGCGACACACCGGCCTGGCCTCCCACCCCCACCGTGATTGCCCACCGCGGGGCTTCGGCGCTGCGGCCCGAACACACGCTGGCTGCGTACCAAAAGGCGATTGACGACGGCGCCAACGTCATTGAGCCCGACCTCGTCATCACCAAGGACGGCGTATTGGTAGCCCGCCACGAGAACGCGATTGCCATCCTCAACGCCGACGGCAGCGTGCGCGAAGCCACCACCGATGTGATGGACCGCCCCGAGTTTGCCGCCCGCAAGACCACCAAGACCATCGATGGCACGGCCATCACCGGCTGGTTTGTGGAGGACTTCACCCTGGCCGAACTCAAGACCCTGCGCGCACGCGAACGCATTCCGGCCATTCGCCCAGCCAATGTGGCCTACAACGGCCAGTTCGAAGTGCCCACGCTGCAGGAAGTGATCGACCTGGCCAAGGCGCAGTCGGCCGCCAAGGGCCGAATCATCGGTATCGCGCCTGAAACCAAACACCCCAGCTTCTTCCAGTCGATTGGCATGCCGCTGGAGCCCGCATTGCTGGCTGTGCTGACCAAGAACGGCTGGAACAGCAAGGATGCGCCCGTGTATGTGCAGTCGTTCGAGGTGGCCAACCTGAAGGCGCTGCGCAAGCAGAGCACGGTGCGTCTGGTGCAGTTGCTATCTAGCGGCGGCCGCCCCTATGACTTCACCGCCTCGGGCAACCCCCAGACCTACGCCAACATGGCCACGGCCGCCGGGCTCAAGGAAATTGCCACCTACGCCGATGTGGTGGGCGCGCACAAGGACCTGGTCATCCCCGTGAAAGACGGCGCCCTGGGCACCCCCACCACGCTGGTGAAAGACGCCCACGCGCTGAACCTGGCCGTGCACATCTGGACACTGCGGCCTGAAAACGCCTTCCTGCCTGCCGCCTACAAAAAGGCCCCCACCACGGACAACACCGTGCGCGGCGACAGCGTGAGCGAGATCCAGGCCTTCCTGAAGGCCGGGGTGGATGGCTTCTTCACCGATGACTCGGCCGTGGGCCGCCTGGCGGTGGACAGCCTGAAGTAAACCGCAGCGCTTCCCCCCATGAAAAATGCCGAGGTCACCCTCGGCATTTTTGTTGGCGCACCGGCCGCGCGCCGGGGCTCAGAACCGGCGCTCAGAACGGCGCCGATTCCGGGTCGGTATCCACCGGTGCAGTGGCCGGGCCAGTGACCACGCCCGCGCCCGACTTGCGGGGGGGCAACGTGGCAGCTGCGGGCGCCCTTTGGGGAGCCGCCGCAGGGCCGCCCGCTGCAATGGCTTCGGCCGCGCTGGCCACGCCGCTTTCGGCTTCGCCGCCCAGGGCTTCGATCAGGTCGGGGATGAGCTTGACCAGCTCGCCCGTGGCAATCGCCACATCGGTGTCAAACCCGCCGTCATCGGCCTTGGTGCCTTCAAACACCGTGTCCAGAAACGCCACCTTCTTGAGCTGCATGCCTTCGGTCAGCATGAACGAAACGCGGTCGTCCCAGGTCAGCGCCAGCTTGGTGGGCAGCTTGCCAGCGGCAATGTGGGCCTGGATTTCTTCGATATCGAGCGGGTGGCGCGCATAGCGCACCACGGCCTTGGCTTCGTCCGCGCTTTTGAGCTCGCACTCGCGGTCAATGCTGAAGCCCACGGGCGGCTCTTGCGTGGCCAGCCAGTGCGCCATGGCCGCCTGGGGGCTGGTCTGCGTGTTGATGAGCGACACCGCGAGGCCTGGCAATGATTCCACCAGCAGGCTCACCACCTCGTCGGCGCGGCCCTGGGAGGAGGTGTCCAGCACCAGCAGGCGCGACTCGGTGTCGATCCACACCCACATGCTGCCCTGCTTGGTGAAGGCCATGGGCAGCAAGTCCAGCTTGGCTTCTTCCTTGAGCTCCTTGCTTTCCTTCTTGCCGGGCTTGCGGCCGGTTTCCTGCTCGATGCGGGCGGCCTTTTCCTTCACGCGGCGGTTGAGCACCGAGCCGGGCAGCACCTTGGACTCGACCATGAAACGCAAAATCCACTGCCCGCCCACCGATTCGGCCAGCGCGCCATGCTGCTCACCGCGCGGCGGCACCCAGCCCAGCGATTTTTCCTGGGTGGCCCCGCACTCCATGAAAGGGGCCTTGGCCAGGGCTTCTTCCACCTGCACCAAATCCGCCTGCCAGCCGGGGGCAATGCGGTACACGATCATGTTCTTGAACACGGAAATCCTTCGCTTCGTTGTCTGACTGGGGGTAATTGTCGGCGCTGGCGCGGGCCCCGCCGGCCTACGCGCCAAACAGGGTCGCCGCGCCGAACCCTAATGATATCCACAGCCTGCAGCAATCGCTATCAATTCAATAGCTGCTTGCGCTTTCTTGGATTCGCCTGGAGGCACTTTCTGGCACAAAACTTCCGCGGCTCCACCCGCGCGCCGTACACCCCGGCTTGTCACAACTTTACACAGGCTTCAATCCTGCTCACGCAGGCGATACATGGGCGGCGCACACTGGCTTCAACCGCTGCAACGGTCGTTGTGGCGGAGAACTTCACCCCCTGTGAAAGGACTGATTCCATGACCGCTGCATTTTCAAGCCGCCGCTGGGTAGCCACCGCCGTGCTGGCCGCACTCACTTTGCCCGCCCTGGCCCAAACCCAGGCTCCTGCACCCGCTGCCGCACAGGCCGCCAGCGCCCCCGCCCGCAAGGCCGGTGACATGGCGCAGCGCTACCAGGAACGCATGGCCCAGCGCCAGGCCGCCCTGAAAGAAAAACTCAAGCTGACCGCCGCCCAGGAAAGCGCCTGGACCCAGTTCACCGCCGCGATGCAACCCGGCGAGCGCCCCGCCCGCCCCGACTACAAGGAACTGGACAAACTCACCACCCCCGAGCGCATTGACCGCATGCGCGAAATGCGCGCCCGGCACACCGCCCAGGCCGACAAGCGCGATGAAGCCGTGAAAACCTTCTACGCCGCCTTGAGCCCTGAGCAGCAAAAGACGTTTGACGCCGAATTCCACCGCCAAGGCCCCGGCAAGCACCGGGGTGGGCGCGACCACGGCGGCATGCACGGCCACCACCACGGCCCCGATGGCCACGGCGGCCGCGGCCCAGGCGGCCCCGCACGCTGATCTGGCGCATCCCCCACCCCTGGGGGCCATTCCCGCCCCCAGCAGCCCGCAATCCACCCGGATTGCGGGCTTTTTTCATGGCGCTGGCAGCAGCCTGTGGATAAAGCTGTGCTTTCCGGCAGAGCAACTACCCAGTTATCCACACAAAAATCCGCCGCGCCAAAGTTGTTGTCTGTCAGACAGCGATTTCATACAGACCAGCGCACATGGTTTTTTGCAACGCAAGTGCGCGCAGACATTGAGAAAAATGCAGTTGTCCACAAAAAAGGCGTTGCTCTACTACTACTGCTATTTCAATATAAAGCTTTTAAAGAACAACCTATCAACCGCCGGGAGGCAAACCGGGCAGGGTTGTGAATACCTGAAAAGTGGCGGGGCGGTGTGCGGGGTGTGGAAAAAAGGGTGGACTGGCCGGCGCATGGGGTGGGCTTGCCCGCACGAACCTGGGCAAACGCTGGCAGGTGCACCCCTTTTTTTGCGGCAATGCCCCGTTTTGCTATTAAAAAATGAGCTGATAGCGCTTGCTGGTAAAGCGCTAGCCTGCGTTTTGGCTGAAAACAGGCGTTGCCGACGCGGTGCTGCATAAAACTGGGGATATTTCTGGCACAAGTGCTGGCTTATCCACAGAAAAAGCCGATGTGCCCGTTTTGTCCCCGCTGGCGTGACAGCGCCAACAGGGTTCGGCGCACAGGGTTTGCATGCACGCAAGTGCTTGTGGTGCAAAGGAAAAAAAGGGTTGTCCACACCCAGGGCCCTGCTCTACTACTACGACTATGTTTTTATAAAGACATTAAAGAAGAAGACAGAAGAACAACCGGGAACCCGCAGCGCAGGCCCATGCGGTACACCGGGTAGGCGCTGGCGATGGAAAAGACAGGAAACCCCGGCGTTGGCAGCCAGGTGTGGGGGTTCTGGTGCGGTGCCGGGGCCTTCAAAGGCCGTCAGGCAGCCCACAACGCGCTGGATGACATCAACGGCTGGGGGGGTGGCGCTGCAATGGCGCAGTCCGCGCAAGGCCCCTTGGCGGGGCTGAAAGGGTGGAGCCAGTGGCGCGCGCTGCCCACAGAAGACAAAAGCTGTGGGCGCGGCAGGGAAAACCGGCACAGGGTGCCGGCAACATGCTCAGCCCTGCAGGGCTTGCGTGAGGAAGGCTTCGAGGTCTGCCACAGGCAGCGGTTTGCTGAACAGGTAGCCCTGGTACAGGTCGCAACCGGCCCCGCCCAGCGAAATGCGCTGCTCTTGGGTTTCAACCCCTTCGGCGATCACGTCCAGCCCCAGGCTGCGCGAGAGCCCGATGATGGTGTGCACGATAGCGGCGTCGTTGGGGTCGGAGAGCACATCGCGCACAAAGCTCTGGTCGATCTTGAGCTGGTCGAGCGGCATGCGCTTGAGGTAGCTCAGTGAGGAATAGCCGGTGCCAAAGTCGTCCAGCGAGAAGCCCACGCCATAGGCGCGCAGGGCTTCCATGGTGGCGATGGTGCTTTCCATGTCTTCCACCAGCACGCTTTCGGTCAGTTCCAGCTTGAGCTGGCCCGAGGGCGCCCCTGTGATGGCCAGCACGCGCGCCACGTCGTCCACAAAGCTGGGGCTGCGGAACTGGCTGGAGCTGACGTTCACGGCCATGGTCAGGTCGCGGCGCAAGGGGTCGTTCTGCCAGCTGGCCAGCAGCTTGCAGGCGTGGTGCAGCACCCAGCGGCCCAGCGGCACGATCAGCCCGGTTTCTTCAGCCAAGGCAATGAAGTCGGAAGGCGGCACCATGCCGCGCTGGGCGTGGTTCCAGCGCAGCAGTGCTTCCACACCCGCAATCGCGCCGCTTTGGCGCAGCTGGGGCTGGAAGTGCAAAAAAAACTCGTCTTGCGCCAGGGCCGCGCGCAGGTCGGCCTCCAGCGCTGCGCGCGCCGTCACCACGGCCTGCATCTGCGGGTCAAAGAACCGCAGGGTGTTGCGCCCTGCAGCTTTGGCCTGGTACATGGCCAGGTCGGCCTGCTTGAGCAGCTCGCTCACGGTGGTGGACTCGGTGCCGGTGAAGGGTGCAATGCCAACGCTGGGGGTGCTGCGGTATTGGTAGCCCTGCAGCGGGTAGGGCATGGACAGCATGTTCAGGATTTTTTCACCCACGCTGCGCGCCTGCAGCACCAGCTCGTCGCCCGAGGCGCTGAGTTCTTCGAGCATGACCACAAACTCGTCGCCACCCAGCCGCGCCACGGTGTCCACGCTGCGCACGCAGTGGCCCAGCCGCTTGGCCACTTGCTGCAGCAGCAAATCGCCCTGGTCGTGGCCCAGGGTGTCGTTGAGCTGCTTGAAGTTGTCCAGGTCGATGAACAGCAGCGCCCCGCCCTGCTGGTGGCGCTGCGCGGCAGCCAGGGCATGGTGCATGCGGTCCATCAGCAGCATGCGGTTGGGCAGGCTGGTCAGCGGGTCGTAAAAGGCCAGGCGCTGGATTTCACGCTCGGTGGCCTTGCGCTGGGTGATGTCGGTGTTGATGGCCAGGATGGACTGGGGCTGCCCGTCTTCGCCGCGCACCAGGGTCCAGCGCCCTTCCACGTCGATGGCGCGCCCGTCACGGTGGCGCTGCACCAGCTCACCCGTCCATTCGCCATGTTCCAGGGTGGCTTCGGTGGCGCGGTAGAACTGCGCGTCGTCTTTGTACAGCAGGGTGTGCACGGGTTGGCCCAGCGCCTGCAGCTGGCTCCAGCCGTACAGGCGCTCGGCGCTCTTGTTCCAGTAGATGATGCGGTGGTCCAGGTCGCGCACCAGGATGGCGTCCTGCGCCTTGTCCAGCAGCGACGCCTGGTGGCGGATGCGGGCATCGGCTGCTAGGCGCTCGATCTCTGCCGAGGCCCGGGTCGCAAAAATCTGCAGGGTGGAGGTGACGAAGTCCGGGTCTGTCAACGCCTGGCGGAACAGCACAAAAATGGCGCCAATCACCTGCCCGTCGGCACTGCACAGCTGCTGGCCCGCATAGGCCCGGGCTCCGATCTTGCCGCCCAGGTACGAGCGCGGGTAATGTTGCAGCACATGGTCGGCCACCACGTATTGCCGCTGCGTCAGCAGCTGTATGTTGGGGGAGCCCTCCATGGGCATGTCAAAGGCAGGTTGCTCTACCCCGTCAATGACGGTGGCCAGGCTGATGGCGCGGGGTGGCTGGCCAAGGGGCTGGCTCATGCGCATCACGCCGCCGACCTGCGCGCCCAGCGCCTCGGCCATGTTGGTGGCCAGCTGCACAAAAAATGCCGTGCCGGTGCTGGCCGACACCGCCGCCGCCACCTTGATGACTGAGTCCAGAATGCGCTGCTGCGCCTTGTGGGCACGCAAGCTGGTGATGCCGAAGGCCAGGTCGTTGGCCAGGTCTTGCAGCAGCGCGGTTTCCTGCGGGCTGATGTGCAGGATCTCCGGGGCGTACAGGTACAGCAGGCCAAAGGTCTTGTCCTGTGCGCGCAGGGGCAGGCAAATCACGCCGTGAAAACCGTTGTCGAGCATGCGCTGGGTCCAGTCGCCCAGGTCGTTGCTCTTGCGCAGGTCGTGCACGATCACGGGCTGGCCGCTGCGCACCGCCTGGCCCGCAGGCCCTTGGCCGGTGGGGCTGTTTTCGTCCCAGGTCGGGCGCACCTTGTCCAGGTATTCGTGTTGGTAGCCAGCATGGGCCACGCGGGCAATCGTCTTGTGTTCGTCGTCGTGGGCAAAGCCCACCCAGCCCATGCGGTAGCCGCCAATGTCCACCGCGATCTGGCAGATGGCCTGCAGTAAGGCAGATTCAGACGTCGCGCGCACCAGGGTTTCGTTGCAGGCACTCAGCAGCTTCTGGGCACGCGCCATGCGCGCAATCTCGCGTTCGGCCCGCAGCCGCTCGGTCACGTCCACCGCCAGCACCTGGCGGGCGGCCACGCCGTTGAAGCTGATGCTGCCCGCAGTCACTTCTGCGTCAAACAGGCTGCCTTCCTTGCGCAACTGCTGGCACAGTGCGGGCACATGCCGACTTTCTGAGGCCGTGGCATGCACGGCGGTGCGCACGTTCTCACGCTCCGAAGCGGGAAACAGGTCCAATAGCGTCAACTGCAACGCCTCGGCTTCGGTGTAGCCGTATTGCAAAAGCATGGCCCGGTTCACCGCCAGCAGGCGCAGGCTGGCGCTTTCGTACACCCACATCGGGTGCGGGTGCTCGTTGAACATCAGGCGGTACTGCCGCGCAGACGCTTCGAGCTGGCTGGTCACATGCCGCAGTTGTACCGTGGTGCCGAGTGATTCGGTGAGGATTTCCAGCCGGTCCACATCGTTGCGCGAAAAGGCATCGGGCTGATCGGAGGTGACCTTGAGGCTGCCCACGATGTGGTTGCCCGCGCGCAGCGGTGTGGCCATCACCGAGCGAACGCCCCAGCGGTGCGGCATGGAGGCCATGTCCCAGCCCGCCGCCTGGGTGTCGTTGCACCACACCGTGCGGCCTTGGTGCAGCGCAGGCCACAAGATGCTGTCGTGTACCGACAGCAGGTTGCCTTCAGGGCGCACCATGTCGCCCACCGACGCCTTGGCCACCAGTTGCTCGGCCTCCAGCAGTTCGATCATGGCCCCGCGCGCGGCCGTCTGTTTTTGCACGGTGTGGGCCACCAGCCGCAGGGCGTCGGGCAGCGCCATGTCCAGCGACGAGATTTGCTGCTGCACCTGCAGCAGCTCGGCGTGGTGCTGTGCGTTGCGCTGGGCCTGCATTTCGGCCTGGTGCTGCGCAGAGATGTCCTGGAACGCGCCTTCGACCCGCACGATCCGGCCCGCTTCATCGCGCACGGCATGGCCGCTGGTGCGCACCCACAGCCGCTGTCCTTGCGGCAGCGGCACCTCGGCCACCTCGTCCAGGTCGCGCCCGGTTTGTATGCAGGTAGCAAAGGCCTGCTGCATCCGTTCGTGAAAGGGGGGCTGGAAGGCTTTCAACACCTCGTCCAGGGCGTACGTGGCAGGGCGGTCTTCGCTGGTGGACTCTTCTGCGCGGCGCATGCCAAAGGTGCTGGCAATGCTGGAAGACAGCGTGAACGCCCGGCTGGGCAGTTCCATCACCCAGCCACCCAGGCGCGCCACGCGGCCCGCGGCCTGCAGCACGTTGTTTTGCGCTTGCAGCGCGGCACGCATCTGTTCGCGCTCTTGCAGCGCCATGGACAGCTGCAGTTTTTGCCTGCGCAGTTCCAGCTGGTCCATGGTCTGGCGGGCCAGCATCTGCAGCGCTTGTAATTCCTCCGCCGCCAGGCCCCGGCAGCGTGTGTCCATCACCGCCAGGGTGCCCAGGGCATGGCCTTCGTCCGTGACGAGGGGGACGCAGGCGTAAAAGCGAATGTGGGGCTCACCCACCACCGAAGGGTAGGTGGCAAAAATCGGGTGCCGGGTGGTGTCTTGCACCACGGTGGGCTGGTGCGGGCTGCGCAAGGCGTGGTCGCAAAATGCCTCGGAGCGGGGCGTTTCGCGCATGGGCACGCCCACAGCGGCCTTGAACCATTGCCGCTCGGCATCCAGAAAATTCACCACCGCCATGGGGGCGCTGCACAGCCGCGCCGCCAGCAAGGCCAGCTGGTCAAAAGACTCTTCCTGGTCAGTGTCCAGGATTGCGTATTCCGCCAGCGCCCGCAGCCTGGCGGCATCGGTGGAGTGCACGGGCGGTAACTGCAACGCGGCCATGATCAGACAGGCCTCCGTGGGGGTGGCCTGCGGTGTATCGGCAGTGGTCGGTGGGAAAAAATCACCAGCATGGAATGGCCTGGGCCCCGCCAGAGGGGTGATGGACAAGCTCGGGGGGCACTCGGCGTCTATGCTACACCGTGAAACAAGTGCGTACCCACATGGGTGGCAGACGCACTGCCTGTTCTTGCTCCCTTGGGCGGCTCGGGCAGCTGGGCGCCCCAGCCCAACTCGCTTATGCCGCTGCGCGATGTGCCCGGCGGGCGCGCACGGCGGCGGCCAGTTCCTGCAGCACCGGCACGGTCTGGGCCATGCTGATGCAGGCGTCCGTCACCGACACGCCTTTTTGCAGCGCCTGGCCGGGCACGATGTCCTGGCGGCCTTCCTGCAGGTGGCTTTCAATCATCAATCCGGTGATGCGGTGGTCGCCCGCCGCAATCTGGCCAGCCACGTCTTGCGCCACGGTGATCTGGCGCTGGTGCTGCTTGCTGCTGTTGGCATGGCTCACGTCGATCATCACCTGCTCGCGCAGGCCAGCGGCCTTGAGCACAGCGCAGGTGGCATCCACATCGGCGGCGCTGTAGTTGGGTTGCTTGCCGCCGCGCAGGATCACGTGGCAGTCCTGGTTGCCGCGGGTTTCAAAAATCGCGGCCTGGCCCATCTTGGTCATGCCCATGAAGGCGTGCGAGGCCTGCGCGGCCTGGATGGCGTCGCTCGCCACTTTCACGCCACCGTCGGTGCCGTTCTTGAAGCCCACGGGGCAGCTCAGGCCGCTGGCCAGCTGGCGGTGGCTCTGGCTCTCGGTGGTGCGCGCGCCAATGGCACCCCAGCTCACCAGGTCGCTGATGAATTGCGGCGACAGCAGGTCCAGAAACTCGGTGCCCACGGGCAGGCCGGTGGCCAGCACATCCAGCAGCAGCTTGCGCGCCAGCTCCAGCCCTTCGTTGATGGCGAAGCTGCCGTCCAGGTGCGGGTCGTTGATGTAGCCCTTCCAGCCCACGGTGGTGCGGGGCTTTTCAAAGTACACGCGCATCACCACCAGCAGGTCGTCCTGTAGCGCATCGGCCTGCACCTTCAGGGCATGGGCATATTCCATGGCCTGGGCATGGTCGTGGATGGAGCACGGGCCCACCACCACCACCAGCCGGCCGTCCTGCCCGTGCAGCACGCGCGAGATGGCGGCGCGGCTCGATTCCACCAGCGCCAGCGCGGCTTCGGTGGGCGGCAGCCACTCTTGCAGCAGCGCGGGCGTGATGAGCGGGCGCACGGCTTTGATGCGCGTGTCATCAATGCGTGTGGTGTCGTGGGTGGAAACGGGGGTGGCGGAGCGGTGTGCGTGGGTCATGCCCCCGATTGTCGCGCGGCGCGGCGAAGCCGCTCAGGGCGGCCGAATTCAGGGCCTGCGAAACGAGGCGTTTTGCTTCGCCCAGTATTTGGATTCCAGGTGGTCCATGCGCACCTCGCCGCCGGTGGAAGGCGCATGCACGAAGCGGCCTTCGCCCACGTAGATGCCGGCGTGCGAAGGGTTGCGGCCCCGGCCAAACACCACCAGGTCGCCGGTGCGCCGTTCGCTGCGGTCAATCACCTGGCCCCAGCTGCTCAGTTGCGCCACAGTGCGTGGTGGCGCGGAGCCCACCTGGTTGCGGTACACATAGCCAATGAGTCCGCTGCAGTCAAAGCCCGAGTCCGGCGTGTTGCCCCCGTAGCGATACGGCGTGCCCACCAGCCCCAGGGCGTGGATGGCAATGCCGTGGGCCTGCTCGTCCGACAGCGTGGGCGCTGCCGAGCGCTGTGTGGGCCAGGCCCCCGTGGCGCTGGGCGATGGGGTGGGTGGAGTGCTGCAACCGACCAGGGCCACAGTGGCCGCCAGCAGCAGTGAACAGGAAAGGGCTCGCATGGGCCGAAGGGTAACGGATGCCGTGGGCCCTTGCCAATGCTGCCCGGGGCCGCAGGGTTTTTGAATGAAAAAAGGCTGCAGCGCTTGCTGGATAAGCGCTGGCAGCTATGTTTTATATAGCGGAAAAAGGCCGATGGTTCAGGCGTGCGCAGCAGCAGTGCCAGCCTGGTGGGGCAGCCGGTGTGCCAGGCGGTTGGCCACGCTCACGATGGCGTTGACTGATGCGGTCACGATGTTGTGGCTCATACCCGCGCCAAAGGTGGCACCGTTCACGCCCTCCATGGCGGCTTCCACAATGGCCAGCGCCTGGGCGTTGGCACCGCTGCCGGTGGCGCGTTCTTCGTAGTGGTCCACGCGCAGCGGCAGGCCCAGGGCGTCCACCGTGGCGGCAATGGGGCCGTTGCCCTGGCCGCGCAAGGTCTGGCGCACGCCCTGCACCGTCACGTCCAGCTCAATGCCTTGGCCGTCTTCGTCCAGCCGGTGGCTGTGGCACACCACGGCGGGCTCGGCCGGGGCGCGCAGGTAGGTGGCCTGGAACAGTTCCCACAGTTGCGCGGCGCCCATTTCGGTCTCGCTCGCATCGGTGTGGCGCTGCACGGTGGCGCTGAACTCCACCTGCATGCGGCGCGGCATCACCACGCCGTGTTCGCGTTCCAGCAAGAACGCAATGCCGCCCTTGCCTGACTGGCTGTTCACGCGGATCACGCTGTCGTAGGTGCGGCCCAGGTCCGCCGGGTCGATGGGAAGGTAGGGCACTTCCCACAGCGCATCCGGGTCTTGCGCAGCAAAGCCTTTCTTGATCGCATCCTGGTGCGAGCCCGAGAACGCGGTGAACACGAGGTCGCCCGCGTACGGGTGGCGCGGGTGGATGGGGATGCCCGTGCATTCCTCGGCCACGCGCGCCACCGCGGTGATGTTGGAAAAATCAAGCTGCGGGTGCACGCCCTGTGTGTAGAGGTTCAGTGCCATGGTCACGATGTCCATGTTGCCGCAGCGTTCGCCATTGCCAAACAGGCAGCCTTCCACGCGCTGGGCGCCCGCCATCACCGCCAGCTCGGCGGCGGCCACGCCGGTGCCCCGGTCGTTGTGGGTGTGTACCGACAGCACGATGTGCTCGCGCGGGCTCAGGTGGCGGTCCATCCACTCGATCTGGTCGGCAAACACGTTGGGCGTGGCGTTTTCCACCGTGGTGGGCAGGTTGATGATGATGGGGCGGCCGGGCCCGGCGTTCCACGCGGCAATGGCGGCCTGGCAGGCCTTGAGCGAGACGTGCAGTTCGGTGGCGCTGAAGGTTTCGGGGGAATACTGCAGCGTCCATTGCGTTTCAGGCCGCGCATCGGTGAGCTGCTTGAGGTAACCCACATGGTGGGCGATGAGCTGCATCACCTGCGTGACGTTCATGCCAAACACAATGCGCCGCCACGCGGGCGCGGTGGCGTTGTACAGGTGCACGATGGCGCGCGGTGCGCCTTTGACTGCTTCGACGGTGCGCGCAATCAGGTCTTCGCGCGACTGGGTCATGACCATGAGGGTCACGTCCTCGGGGATCAGGTTTTCGTCGATGAGGCGGCGCACAAAGTCAAAGTCGGTCTGTGATGCGGCTGGAAAGCCCACCTCGATTTCCTTGAAGCCGATGCGCACCAGCTCCATGAAGAGTTTCATCTTGCGTTCGCCGTTCATGGGCTCAAACAGCGCCTGGTTGCCGTCGCGCAGATCGGTAGAGAGCCAGCGCGGCGCGCGGGTGATGCTGCGGCTGGGCCACTGGCGGTCGGGCAATGCCACGGGGGCCATGGCTTGGTATTTGGTGGCGGGTTTGGCGATCATCATGGCAAGGCTCCACTTCGGTGGTGCCGGGCTGCGCGAGCACTTGGAGTGCGTTGTGGCAGCAGCCCCGGCACGGGTCATCAGAAACAAATCGGATGACGTCCCCTGCAGCCCCTTGCGCATGGCACAAGAGCTGGTGTGGGGGCCGGGGTCAGGGGGATGTCGGGTGGTTCAACGGCTGCGCGAGGTGGCAGCCGGGTGTGCGAACGCGTGCAGACCCCGGCCAAGCACTAGTAGGCTTAGCGGTAGTGGGGACAGGCGCAGTGTGCGTTGCATAGGGGGCAAATGCTAGCACAGGCACCTGGGCGCGGAGCCTTGCGGGCGGCGCGCGGTCATGCGCAGTGACACATGCAATGCCATCAGTGCGAAGCCTGCAGTTCCACAAACTGCTGCACGGGCATGGGCCGCGCAAAGGCATAGCCTTGCAGCACATCGCAGCCCTGCTCCACCAGGTACTCGGCCTGTTCCAGCGTTTCCACGCCTTCGGCGGTGACTTCCAGCCCCAGGCCGTGCGCCAGTGCCACGATGGCGGTGACGATTTTGCGGCTGTGCTCTTGCGAGGGCAGGTCGCGCACGAAACTGCGGTCGATCTTCAGGCGCCGCATGGGGAGCTGGCGCAGGTAGGCCAGCGACGAATACCCGGTACCAAAATCGTCAATCGCCAGGTGGATGCCGAGCTGGCTCAGGCGGTGCAGCGTGTACGCGCCGGCTTCCATGTTTTCCATCAGCACGGTTTCGGTCAGCTCGATCTCCAGCAGGTCGGCAGGCAGCTTCTCTGCGCGCAGGATGTCCATGACCTGCTCCAGAAACTGCGGGTCGCCCAGCTGGCGGGCCGAAATGTTCACGGCCACGCGCTGTGGGTGGGCGTGCCTGCCCTGCCAGCGCGATGCGTCACGGCACGCCGTGCGCAGCACCCAGTAGCCCAGTGGCACGATGAGGCCGCAGTCTTCCGCCACCGAAATCGCCTCCAGCGGGGGCACGTTGCCCAGCTCGGCGTGGGTCCAACGCAGCAGGGCCTCGGCCCCCACCAGGGCGTTGTCGCGCGCGCTAAACAGCGGCTGGTAATGCAGCGCCAGGCCGTGGCCGCCTTCCAGCTCGGCGCGCAGCGCTTGCTCGATCGCTTGGCGGCGCACCATGGCCTGGTTCATCGACGCGTCAAAGCGCACGCAGCGGTTCTTGCCCAGCTCCTTGGCGCGGTACATCGCCGTGTCTGCGTTGCTGACCAGGGCATCCATGTCCGGAGCGTCGTCGGGAAAGGACGCAATGCCGGCGCTGCACGTCACGTTCACCTGCTGACCGGCTTCGGTATAGGGGAGCTCAAAGACGCTGATGATCCGCTCGCCGTACTGACTCAGGGCCTCGTCATCCATGTTCTGGCGCAGGATCACGGCGAATTCATCGCCACCCATGCGCGAGATGCTGTCGCTGCGGCGCATCACCGACTGCAGGCGGCTGGCCACCTGGCGCAGCAGCCCGTCGCCCGCTGCGTGGCCGAAGGTGTCGTTGAGCGTCTTGAAGTTGTCCAGGTCGATGTACACCAGAGCCACCCGCTGGTCCGTGCTGCGTGCCAGTTCAAGCTCTGCGGCCAACCGCTCGTTGAAGGCATGGCGGTTGTTCACGCCGGTGATGGCATCGGTGTGGGCCAGCACTTGCAGGCGGTTTTCGGCCTCGCGCACCACTTCGCGGCTGCGCAGCACAATGGCCGTGGCCAATGCCATCACACAGGCGGCGATGAGCGAAGCGCTCAGAAAGCGAAAGCCCAGGCGCTTGTACACAGCCTCCATCGACTTGCGCACGTACAGGGTGCCCACTTCGGCATCCGCGCCGTGGATGGGGTGCGTGATCTCCAGCATGGTCCACCCGGCGCGCTCGGCAATGCGGTCCATGCCCGTGGCGCGCAAGGTGGTGGGGAAGTGGGGGTCGCGCGAGCGGGCGTAGTGCGCAAACAGCACGCCGTCGCGGTCATACACACCGGCGCTGAGCACCATGGACGATGAGCGCAGTGCCGACAGCATCTCGGTGGCGGTTTCGGTGTCGCGGAACACCACGGCGGCCGAGACGTTGTCGGCCACGATGGCGGCCTCCACGGCGCTGTCTTGCAGCATGGAGGCGCGTGCGCTCCAGTAATCCACCGCCGTGAGCGCCAGCACCACCGTGAGCAGTGCCAGCCCAGCCGTCCAGATGCCCGTGACGACCAGCTTGGACGACAGCAGCAGCGGCTGCAACTGCAGGGCCACGGTAGATGTGGGGGATGCCTTGCTTTTCATCGGGTGCCTTTGGCCAGGCGCAGCAGCCGGGAACTGATGGTGAGACCGGCCTTGGTGGCCGCATCGGCGTGGATGTGGAACACCAAGCGCCCTTCGGATTGCGCCAGCGCGATCACGATGTCGGGGTCCACGAAAGTCATGTCGTCGGCAATCGTCAACACGCCGTGGCCCTGCGGTGCGGCCCGCAGCGCGCGCAAGACATGTTCGGCATCAGGGTTGTGCACGATCAGGGCTTCGCACTCTCGCAGGGTGGCGGCTTCCAGGTGCCGGATCTTGATGGCCTGGCCCCGGGTGGTCTGCTTGTTTTCCAGCGCCGTGAGCGAGCGCTTCAACGGGCTGAAGGGCGATACACAGACGGTGAATTCGTTGCCGCTTCCCTGCTTTTCGGGCCATTCGATGAACTGGATGAAGTTGAAGATGTAGGCGGCCTTCAGGTCCTGCTCTGCCACAGGCTCTGCGCTGTGCGCCGCAGTCCAGGCGCCGCACAGCAGGGCCAGCCACCACAGTGGCTTGCCGCAGGAGCGCAGGAAGGTGTGCATGGCTCAGAACGCGTAAGTGAGCTTCACGCGGAAGGTGCGCCCGTCCTGCCGCAGGGCGTCGTCCCGTATTTCCAGCGATGTGGCGCTGTAATGCCGCTGGTTGAACAGGTTGTAGATGCCCACCGACACATCCACCTGCGAGATGCGCATGGAATAGTTCACATTGGTGAGGAGATGCCCCGGCAGGTTGGTTCCGCTGGAAGTGCTGCGTGGCCCCACGCCAATGGCTTCGATGGCATAGCGGCCCCGGCCCCAGGCGCTGGCGGGGCTTGCGCTCACCGTGTCAGACCACTGCACTTTGAGCAAATGGCGGGGCGAGTTGCTCAGCGTGCCATCCACGGAAGAGTCGCGCGCTTTTTGCCAGCCATACACCAGGCGCAGGCGCTGCCCGGCTTGCCAGCGCTGCTCCAGCTCGGCTTCCACGCCGTGCACTTTGACCGAGTGCGTGTTGTCCAGCAGGAAGCGGTCGATGCTGGCTGCAGCGCTCATCGAAATGAGGTCTTTCACTTCCGAGCTAAAGGCCGTCAGCAGGTAGCGTGTGCCGCCGGAGGGGGCGTGCTCCAGCGCCAACTCGGTGGTGCGCACACGCTCCGAGCGGACATGCTGGCTGTCCACAATGCTGCCGGGCATGTCCACGCGGTAGTCGCGCTCGTATGCGTTGGGTGGTCGGTATGCGGTGCCGTGCAGCAGCTTGATGGCGGTGGCTGGGTTCCACCAGTACACCAGCCCCAGCCGCGGGTTCAGCGTGCCGGAGCTGCCCGTCTGCTTGCCCCAGCGCAGGCCGGTGTGCAGCGTCAGGTTGGGTTGCAAGGCGAATTCGTCCTGCACATACACGCCTGCCACGTCGCCTGTGCGCCGGGCGTTCAGGTACTCGGCCGGTGGGTCCAGGTCGGCGTTGGTCTGGGTGATGCGCGTGTCGCGCCGGTAGTCCAGGCCCCACACCAGCTTGTGGCGTGCCAGGGCTGTGCTCACCCACTGCAATTCGCCGCCCCACCATTGCCCGGTACCCACATCGCGGTTGATGGTGAGCGGTGGGTAGTCGTACACATAGTCGCCCACGTACTGGTAGCGCGCTGCGTGGGCACGGCCGGTGAAGGCCAGCGTGGGCGAGACTTGCGCGGTGTACTCGGCCGCCAGGCGGGTGCTCTGGTCGGTGACCCGGGAGCGCGGGTCGTTGAACACCTGCGAGAACGCCGCCGTGGGCACGCCCTTGTGGCGCTCGGCATGTGCCAGGGTCAGCGCCAGGCCATCGCGGCGCATGCGGGCAAACAGCTGGGTGCTGCGGTCAAAGTCCAGCCCCTGGGCCACGCCGTGGTTGCTGTTGGGGGCGTCGTAGCTTGGGAAGTAAAGGTCTGCGCCCCGGCGCGTGGCCCGGGTGGCTGCCACCAGCCAGTCGCCGCCGTAGGCATCCACGGTGCCCACCGACAGGCGCGCCTTGGCACTGCCCTGGCTGCCCGCTTCCACCGACACTTGCGGCCCGGGCAGCTGGCGCCCGTCGCGCGTGATGACGTTGACCACGCCAAAGAAGGCGTTGGCCCCATACACGGCCGAGCCCGGGCCGGAGACAAACTCCACCCGCTCGATCAGGTCCAGATCTATCGGGAAGTCGGTGCCAATATTGGCCTGGTCGTAGAGGTTGTCGTTGAGCCGCACCCCGTTGACCAGCAACAGCACGCGCGTGTTGTAGTCGCCCGGCGTGGCAAAGCCCCGGGTGCCCAGGTAGTGGTAGGCGCGGTCGTAAGACACATACAGCCCGCGCATGCTGGCCAGCACCTCTGCCAGCGAGCGGTACCCAAAAAGACGGATGTCCTCGGCAGTGACCACGCTGACGGCCGCCGGGGCTTCCAGCGCGGTTTGTGCGTAGCGGCTGGCGGTGGTCACCTGCATCTGCATCAACTGTTCCAGTGGCAGATCAACCATGTCTGCCTGCGCATAGGCGCTGGTGATGCCCGCGAGCAGCCAGGAAACGACCAGGGGCCGCAGCGTGCGCTGGCGAGGGGGTGAGCCTCGTTTCATGGGCGTTGCACAGTCAGTGGCTGGCCGGTGGTCTGTCAAACAGGGTTAAACAGGGCGGCTGGCTAGTGGAAGAACATTTTTATCAGAATTATCAATATTGTAGCAAATGACCTGTGCGTGCTTTGCTGCAGATACCCGTGTTGTAAATAAATGTGGGAGGGCTTGGAGCGAATGCAGGCCGCGGTAGCCACACCGTGCAAATGGCTGAAACGAAGTGGTTTTAGATGAAAAACGGATCTAACGCCCATGTATAAAGCGCCAGCAGCTATCAAAATGATACTGATTTGTGCCACCGGCCGCCGCACGGCGGGGCGCAGTCAGCTGCTGGTTTGCCGGGGGTGGCCGAGCGCGCGCCCGGCCTTGCGGTACAGCGGGCACCACACCACCAGGTACAGCACCACCGCGCTGGCGGCCAGGGTCAGGCTGGGGCGGGTGGCCTCCCAGGCGAATTGCCAGGCCCAGTAGGCGTCGGCAAAGCCCACCAGCACAAAGGTGCCCAGCCCGGCTTCGGGCCCTTCGGCCAGCCACACGGCCACCGACACGGTGGTGTGCAGCGCCACGGCCAGCAGGCTCAGCAGGGCATGCAGCGCAGACGCGACCAGCGGACGCTGTTCCAGCCAGTGCACCAGGCCCCGCGCGCTGGCGGGATGGCCCACGGCGCTGCGCAGCACGGTGCCCAGCAGCCACCAGGCCCATGGCGTGGCCACACGCGGGGTGCCTGGATGTGGCGGGCGAGGAGCCTCTGCAGGGGGCTGCGCACGGCGCTCTGCTTGCAACGGGCGTGGTGCAGGCATGGCCGGTGCGCTGGCAGCAGGCTGTGCCTGGGTAGCCTGGTCCAGGGCCATGACCATGGCGGGTGGAATGTCCTCAGGCCGTTTCACGCCCACACGCAGCGCCACGGCGTAGTGGGCGGGCGTCATCAGCCGCTTGGGCACCCAGCGCACCGTGGCAGGGTCGGCTGCCAGGGCTGCGTCCACCATGGCGGGGGTGATGCGCGCACGCGGCATATCGGCCAGGGTTTGCGGGTGCAGCGCCAGCTGGTGGATGAGGGTGGCTTCGTCGGCATGGCCCATGTGCCAGCGCGCCAGGGCGGTGAGCCAGCCCGTGTCTTCTGTGGGGCCCCATGCGGGCCGGTAGGGCGACTGCAGCGACAGCACGCTGCAGGCCGCCAGCGCCGCCTGCGCGGTGTGGCCCAGCGCCTGGTAGGCGCGGGCCAGCACGTAGTGGGCGTGCTGGGGCGCTGGCACATGGGGCAGGCCGCGCAGGGCGTCGTCCACAGCCGCCTGGGGTTGGTTCACGGCCAGTTGGGCCCAGGCCCGCGCCACATGCCAGGCGCTGCCCTCGCGCGGTGCGCCCTGTTCGCGGGCGCGGGCCAGGTCGTTGTCGATCAGCGCGGTGGTCACCGCCACGGCCAGCTCGGTCGGTATCTGGGGGAACATGTCGGGCTGGTCTTCCAGCGCGGCCACGCACACTTCCAGGCTGCGCAGTGGCGGGGGAATGTCTTGCAGCGTCAGCCCGTTGGCCTGGGCGGAGGCCAGGCACAACGCTGGCGTGAGCAGCTCTGCGGGCACATGCCGGATGAGGCGGCCGTCGGCGTGCAGCACGGCGCGCTGGGCCAGCACGGGCGTGATCTGGCCCGGGGCCAGGTGCGCCAGGTTGGCGATGTCAGCGTCCAGCGCCGCCTGCTCCAGGGCATTGGTGCGCAGCCAGTGGGGCATATCGCATAAAGGCACACCGGCCTGTAGCGCGTGCAGGGCCTGTTCTGGCGTGAGCAGGCAGCCCCATAACACGGGCGCCGTTGGCTGCGCCAGGGGCTGGCTGCAGCGCTCGTCCCGCGCGTCCCAGGTGGGGTGGCCCGCGTACAGCTCGCGGGCCAGCAGCAGGGCGTCGCGGGTCATGCAGTGGGGCGGGATCTGCACCGCCACGTCCACACCCCGGCGCAGCAGGGCCTCCAGCCGCGCAGGGGTTTGCAAGGCAGCAGGCACCTGGGCCAGTGCGGCGGGGTGGGCTTGCAGGGCAGCATCGACCATGGCGTCGTCCAGCCACGCGGCGGGCACCTGGCCCAGGGCTTGCGGCTGGTTCAGCACAGCGGCCAGCCACGCTGCGCGGGTGGTGGGCGCCTCGGTGTTTTCTGCCTCCTTTGCGGTGTTCAGCGAGGGGGCGGCGGTGTGCGCCAGCACCGCATCGCGCGCGTGCTGTGCGGCCAGCAGGGCGTCCACGCTGGGGGCGGCCATCAACCACAGCGACCACCAGGCGCCGCTTTCGTCCGCACCGGTCTGGGGGTAGAGGCTGATCCACAGCGCATTCGCTTCCGGCAGGTGCACCCACTCGCCGCTGGTGGGGCTGGGGGCCAAGGGGGTTTGCAAAGGCCGCCGCCATGCGGCCAGGGGCGTGCCCAGGCTCTGCGCGGGCGCTGCGTGTTCGGGGTCGGGGTCGGCCACGCCCCACTGCGCTTGCAGGTGCTGCACCAATGCCTGCCGGGCGTGGGCCAGTGCGTCGTGCAAGCTTGCTTCCATGAAGGGGTAGGCCCTGCGCTGCGCCAGGCCCAGGTGGGTGTGCACCACGCGTTGCTGGGCCACGGGCTGTGCTGCGTGTGGCTCCTGCGCCTGGGCCCATGCATGCAGGCGGCTTTCGGCTTCGTGTGCCAGTGCCGTGGCGGCGGGGACGATGTGGTCCATGTCTTCCAGGTGATCCAGCCAGTCTGCCGCGTGGGGCTGGAAAAACGCGCGTGGCGCGCGGTGGCTGGCAGCGACCGGGCTGCGCCACAGAATCTGATCTTGCGCGTTGCAAAAAATGACTTGTCCGCCGTCATAACGGGCGCGCCAAACCACCTGCCCTTCCCTGTCGATCCACACCACTTGCTTATCTCTGGCCAGAAAGGGCGCCAGCGCGGTGTCGGGCTGGGTGGGCGGGATGGAGCCATCGCTCTGCGTCAGCGGCTCCCTCAGGCCTTGAGGCGCAGGCACCAACCGGCCATCGGTGTGCAGCAAGCCCCAGGGGTTGGCATCGGGTGATGTTGTACAGGCAAGCCTTGACACAGCGCATTCCAGCTCGGGCTGAAAGTCGGTGGCGTAGCTCAGCGCCGCGCCTGGCAGCGGGGCGCCGTGCAGGTCAAAAAAACGTGTTTCGTGGGTACGGTCTGCCACCAGCCCGCACGCCATCTGGGGCGACAGGCCCTGCCCGCCCCGCACCGCCACCTTGCCCCGCGTGTTCAGGTAGCCGCAGGGGCCGTCGCCCGTGGCGTCGGCGTAGTAGGCCAGCGCTTCGCTGTTGAAGGCATCCATGCGTGTGTGGCAGGGCTGCAGCACCCATTGCCCCTGTGCGTTGATGAGGCCCCAGGTCTTGCCGTTGGCCGACACCGCTGCCACCGCCTGTTCGTCGAAGCTGTGCGCCTGCGCAAAGCGCGGCGCCACCACCTACTGGCCCCGGTGGTCCACATAGCCCCACAGCGGCAGGCCGCGGTCGGGGTCCCAGGGCTGGGCCGGGGCCAGCCCCACCGCGCCAAAGTTGCCCAGGTCGGCAAACGTGGCGGCGCAGGTGAACTGGCCTTGCAGGTCGATGATGCGCCAGGCATGCGGCCCTGTCTTGACGGCAGCCAGGCCGTTGCGTAGGGGGCGTGCGTCGTCAAACTGTGGCGCGATCACCTCCTGCCCCAGCAGGTTGAGATAGCCCCAGCGGCCAGCCCGGCAAAAGCGGGCCACGCCGTCTTCGGTGAAGCCGCGCGCGTTGTCCAGCGTGGGCGGCACCAGCCACTGGCCCTGTTCGTTGATGTAGCCCCAGCCCCCATCGTGCGCCTGCGCCGCGCTGATGAAGCCGCCGTGCGGCGTGCTCTCAAACTCCACCACCTGGCGCAGCGCGGGCTGGGGCGCGATGGCGCGGTCGGCATGCACGATGAGCAGCGCGTACGCCTGGCGGTCCGCGTCCAGCGGGACCTTGGCCAGGCAGGGCGTTGCCGGGGCGGTCTGGGTCATCGGGTTGGGGTCCTCCGGGCGGCATCGTAGCCAGCGCCCGCCGCAGCCGTGGTAACCATTTGCACCCGTAGGCAAGAACCCGACACCTGGGAACCTCACCCAAAGTGCACCGCAGGCTTCAGCCCCAGTGATTTCAATGAAAAAGGCCTCCAGCGCTTATGGGGTAAGCGCCAGCAGCTATCAATCAAATAGCAGCGACATTTGCGGTATGGCTGCCGTTGCACGGGGGCTTGCCTTCGCCGCGCTGGCGGCGTGGGCGTTGTGGGCCTGCCGGGCCAGCCATTGCGCCAGGGTTTTGCGCGTGCAGCGCTGCACGGCTTGCAGCTGCGCAAAGTCGGCGCTGGGCAGCTGCCACTGGGTGGTCAGGTCGTGCTGCATGCGGGCCAGCAGCGCGGCAGCCATCTCGGCATCGGCCAGCGCCCGGTGGGCGCGCTCGGCCCGCGGCAGGCCCAGGTGCTGCACCAGCGGCCCCAGCTTGTGCGTGGGAGCATCGGGGTACAGGCGACGCGACAGCAGCACCGTGCAGGCAAAAGGCTGCGGCGCCGGCACATCGGCGAGTTGCAGCTCGGCCTGCCAGAACTTGCTGTCAAACGATGCGTTGTGCGCCACCATGGGCGCCTTGCCCACAAAGCGCGCCGCATCGCGCATCACGGCGTCAGCACTGGGCGCATCCTGAAGCATGGCGTTGCTGATGCCCGTCAGCTCGGTGATGAAGGGCGGAATCCACGCCCCGGTTTTCATCAGGCTTTGAAAACGGTCCACCACCTGGCCGCCCTCCAGCAGCACGATGGCCACCTCGGTCGCCCGCGCGCCCTGGCTGGGCGACATGCCGGTGGTTTCAAAGTCGATGACAGCAATGGGGGGCATGGGGGGAAGGCAGGCAAACGCAAGGGGCTGGCCCCAAGGGTACAACGGCCGGCCTTCGGCCCGGCGGGCGGGGTGCGCAGGGGCGCTGTCCGCCCAGGTGGGCTCGTCGCCTCAGGGCATCGCCAATTCCTTGTGCTCACCCAGGCTGCGCGGTGGTTCGCCGCTAACCACGGCCTTGGCCATCTTGAACAGCTGGGTGATCTTGGCTTCGGCCACATCCCAATATTCGGCGTGGCGCACGCGCACCACCAGCAGGGCCAGGTCCGGGTCCGTCACGCCGCCTGGGAACCAGGCCTGCGCAGCGGGCGACCACAGCGCCTCTTTCAACGCCATGTCGTCTGAAAAACGTGCCTGGCCTGACAGCGAAACATAGCTGTCTGCGCCGGGGTCGGCATACGAGACATTGACCTCCCCGTCGGTGAGCAGGCGCTCGTACAGCTCGCCCGATTGGGGAATGAAGAAATACAGTTCGCCCTTCTCATCCACCTTGCGGTTCTGCGTGGTCAGCGGGTGGGCGTGCAGCATGCCCGATGACGTGCGGTGGGTGAGCATGGCGAAACGAATGTCTTTGATGAGCTTCCAGAGCGTTTCGTGGGCGGGGGAATCGTGTGTCATGGGCAGGTGCCTCCAGCGGTGTCAAAGGGATGGTGCGTGGCGATGGCCAGGCACTTCAATGCACTGTAGGAGGCAGCGCGGCGCAGCGGCGTCGGCAGCCCGCGCGCCTGCCTGTGGGGCGTTGTCTGACACCTGCGCACACCCCGTGGCAGTGGCCTGCGCTGTCAGGCCTTCTTCAAAAACTCCGACTTCAGCAGCATGCTGCCCAGGTCGGTCTTGCAGTCCACGTTGTGGCCGTCGGCCCCATCGACCAAGCGGATGCTCTTGATCTTGGTGCCCTTCTTGAGGGAGGAGGACGAGCCCTTGACCTTGAGGTCTTTCACCAGGATCACCGCGTCGCCATCGGCCAGCGGGTTGCCATTTGCATCACGTACGGCATCGCGCACGATGCCGTCGCCTGCGTCGGTGTCCGTCGTGTCAGCCACCTGCGGCCATTCAAACGCGCAGTCGGGGCACACGTAGTTGCTGCCATCGGGATAGGTGTTTTCCAGGCCGCATTGGGGGCAGGCAGGCACGGTATGGGGCATGGGGGTCTTTCTGGTTGTAGTGGTGAAACGGGGTGGCGACTTTACAGCGCTCACAGCGGCGCCCGTTGCTCCAGCGCAAACGGCGGCAGCCCTTTGAGCAGGCGCTGGCCGTAGCTGGTGCGCGTCAGGCGCTTGTCGTAGCAGTACACATGCGCCATGTCTTCTTCGGTGCGAATGGCGCGGCCCACCCATTGCGCCAGGCGGATGGCGGTGGCGGGCACCACGAGCTCGCTGAACGGGTCGCGGCCCACGGCGCGCAGCCACTCGGCGCGGGCCTCGCCCACGGGGTCGTCGGGCGGGGCAAAGGGCAGTTTGGTGATGAACACCGATTCGCACAGCCGCCCCGGTAGATCCAGTCCCTCGCCAAACGACTGCATGCCAAAGATGACCGAGGGTTCGCCGTTCTCCACCCGCTCGCGGTGGCGTTTGAGCAGCTGCGTGCGCGGCAGCGCGTTCTGCACCAGCACCACGCTGCGCATGGCGGTGGGCAGCGCGTCCACGGCTTGGCGCATCTGCTCGCGCGAGGTAAACAGCACCAGCGCGCCGTATTCCACACGGGCAATGTCGTGCAGCAGCGCTTCGACCATCTCGGTGGTGAACTGCGCGGCGTTCTTGGGGTCGGCGCGGGTTTCGGCGGCAATCAGCGTGCCCTGTGCGGCGTAGTTGAAGGGGCTGGGCACTTCGAGCGTGGTGGTGGCTTCATCGCCATGCAAGCCCGCCTCGCGCAGGAAGAAATCAAAGTGCCCGCAACTGGTGAGCGTGGCCGATGTCAGCACCGCCCCGCGCACCGCACTCCACAGGTGGTTGCGCAGCGTGGTGCCAGGCAGGATCGGGCTGGCGTGCGCCTTGACCACGATGAAGTCGCCGTCCACCTCCAGCGTGAACCACTTGGCGGCGGGCACCGTGCCCTCGGGGGCGTCCTGCAGCAGCAGTTGCGCGGTGGCGTGCAGCTCTTCGAGGCGCGGGGCCAGCATGCCGATCTGCGCATACAGCGTGGACAGGCGCTTGGCCTCGTCGGGCTTGTCGCGCATCTCGGCGCGCAGGGCCTTGCTGATGGCGCGCAGGGCTTCCAGAAAGCCGTCTGCACTGGCGGCCAGCAGGCCCAGTGGGGCGATGAGTTGTTCGGGCAGTTCACCGCGCGGCACCCGCACCCGCGCCGGTCCCCAGGCGCTGGGCTGGCGCAGGGGATTCTCTGCACGAATCCTCGCGCCGTGGGCATCTGCGGGCTCGGGCGGTCTGCCGCGTTGCAAATGCTCGCCATAGCGCCCGCTATGGCTGTGCTTTGCGCCTTGCAGCCCATCCCGATCCGCAGCGCCCACTTGCCGCTCGATTCGCCCAGAGAATCCCTTGAGCTGCTCGCCGTACACATCCATCACGATGCGCGCCAGGTCTTGCAACGTTTGCCGCAGCTGGGCCGAATGCTTGGGGATGTCGGCAATCTCTTCCACCTCCAGCAGTGCCCCAATGCGCAGGCCCCGGCTGGCAAGGCGCTCGATCCAGGTGATGCGCGACAGGTCCATGCTGCACGCGAATTGATCCAGAGCGGTCGATGGCAGATGGTGGGCTTCGTCCAGCACCAGCAGGCAGTTGTCCAGCTCGGGCAGCACGCGCGCGCCCAGGGACGACAGCAGCAAATCGTGGTTGGCCACGATCACTTGCGCACCCACCAGCTCCTTGCGCTTGTCGTAGTAGGTGCACTGGCTGAAGGCCGGGCAATGCTTGCCGGTGCACGAGGCGCCCTCGGCCGCCACGGGGCTCCACACCTCGGGCTCGGGGGGCGTATCGAGGCTGTCGCGGTCGCCGTCCCACGCGCCTTTGGCCAGCGTCTGCGCCATCGTCGAATAGAACTGGATGCGCGCCTCGGTCTCGTGCCGGGGGCGCTTGGCGCGGGCGGCGGCTTCTTCCTCGGCAAACAGGTCGTCTTCGCCCTCTTCTTGCGCCTCGCCATGGCCTGCGAGGCGGTCGAGCTTGAGCTTGCACACATAGCGCCCGCGCCCTTTGGCCAGCGCAAACTTGAAGGGCTGCGGCATCAGCGCGGCCAATGCAGGCAGGTCCTTGTTGACCAGTTGCTCCTGCAGCGCCACCGTGGCGGTAGAGATCAACACCCGCGTGCCCCGCGCCAGCGCCAGTGCAATGGCGGGTGCGCAATACGCCAGCGACTTGCCCACGCCCGTGCCCGCCTGGATGACGGCGATGGAACGCGTGGGCGCGGGCTCGCCACTTTCTTCGTCCACCTTGCCCAGCGTGGCCCGGCTGAAGGTGCGCGCCACCTGCTCGGCCATCAGCCGCTGCCCGGGGCGGCTGCGAAACCCTTCGGTGGCGCTGACCACCGCATCAAACGACTGCAGGGCCGCCTGGGCCCATTCTGTAGAAGACATAACCACCTGCTTTGAGGGGTGAGAGTGTGGCACGGCCGGGGAATTTTTACTGTATGCATGCAAGGGGTATCTATTTAGCTCCAGTGACGTGAGAATAGCTGGATGGAAACCCAGAT
>NZ_CAXIAK010000004.1:0-86799 GCF_964021665.1 uncultured Acidovorax sp. | reverse complement strand
CCCAACCCTTCGGGAAAGCCGGGGAAAGGCCCGGCCACGTTGTTGCAGAACGCTTACGGTATCCATACCGCGGCGCGTCCTGCGCCTAGTTGCCGGGCCGTTCCCCGGCTTTCGTGGGCACGTAAAAGTGCATAGCACGCTCCAGACAGCCGCACTGCGCGTGGAGGCGCTCATGACCGAGCTGTCGCACTTCCCGTGGAAGACCACAGCCCAGACATTGCGCGAGCGCTTTCGTGAAGACCACCTGGGCCTCACGGCCAGCAGCCTCACCTTCACCACCATCCTGGCGCTGGTGCCGTTCTTTACCGTGGCGCTGGCGGTGTTCACCGCCTTCCCCATCTTTGGCAAGCTGCAGGATGCGCTGCAGGGCTGGCTGGTCAGCAGCCTGGTGCCTGACAGCATCTCGCGCCAGGTGCTGGGCTACCTCACGCAGTTTGCCTCCAAGGCCAGCAGCCTGGGGGCGGCGGGTTTCAGCATTCTGTTGGCCACGGCGCTGGCGCTCATCCTGACCATCGACCGCACGCTCAACGACATCTGGCGCGTGCAACGCCTGCGGCCGCTGGGGCAGCGGGTGCTGATCTACTGGGCCGCCATCACGCTGGGCCCGCTGCTGATGGGCGCGAGCCTCGCGCTCACGTCGTATGTGATGTCGGCATCGGGTGGGCTGGTCAAGCGCCTGCCCGACGGGGTGCAGCTGCTGTTCGATTCGATCCAGTTTGTGGTGCTGGCGGGCGGCATGGCGGCGCTTTACCACTATGTGCCCAACACGCCGGTGAAATGGCGCCACGCCTGGACGGGCGGGCTGTTTGTGGCCGTGTGCATCGAGCTGGCCAAGAAGGTGCTGGCGGTGTACCTGGGCAAGGTGCCCACCTATTCGGTGGTGTATGGCGCGTTTGCCACGCTGCCCATTCTGCTGGTGTGGATCTATGTGGCCTGGGTCATTGTGCTGCTGGGCGCAGTGGTCACGGCCTACCTGCCCAGCCTGCTGGCCGGGGTGGCGCGGCGCGGTACGGTGGCGGGCTGGACGTTTCAGCTGGCGGTGGAGGTGCTACAGCAGTTGCACCGCGTACGCCACCAGCCCCTCAAGGGCCTGCGCCCCAGCCAGCTCGCGCAGTTGCTGCGGGTGGATGGGTTGCAGCTGGCCCCGGTGCTGGAGGCGCTGACTGCGCTGGACTGGGTGGGCCAGGTGAACGATGCAGCGGTGGGCGAAGCGGATGTGCCCGAGTCCCGCTATGTGCTGCTGGCCAACCCTGGCACCACCCCCCTGGCGCCGCTGGTGCAGCGCCTGTTGCTGGAGCGCTCTGAAAGCTTGCAACCGCTGTGGTCAAAAGCCCGGCTGGAAGGCTTGCTGCTGGAGGATGTGCTGCAGACCAGCGCAGGCACTGAGCTTGCCTTGGGAGTGCAACGGGTGGTTTAGTTTTGCTATATAAATAATAGCTGCTGGCGCTTGATTGGTGAGCGCTAGAGCCTGTTTTGGCTTGCATTGTTCGCGGCGGAAGGTGCGCGAATCAGTGCTTCAAAACGGCACCTTCCCCGTCCAGATGTCCTTGTACATCGCCCAGTCGCCCATGAAGCTGTAGAGCGGCCGCTTGAAGCTGGCGGGCTTGTTCTTCTCAAAGCCGAAGTGCCCCACCCAGGCAAAGCCGTAGCAGCAGAGCAGGCCATACAGCAGGTACTGTGGCTTGCCCGTGGCCACCAGCATGGCCAGGCAGAGCAGGCTGAGCGTGGAGCCCACGAAGTGCAGGCGGCGGCAGGTGCGGTTGCTGTGCTCGCTCAGGTAGAAGGGGTAGAAGTCCGCAAAGCTTTTGAAGGCCCTAGGGTCTGCGCTGGACACGGGTTGTGGGGCAGCAGTCTGGCTGGTCATGGCGTTGTCTCCGGGCGGGGGTAAAGCCCCTCTGCCCGCGTTATACGCCGCAGTTCTGGCGCGCACCAGTGGGGCAGTGCGGGGGGGGGCTGTCGCCAACGGGTCTGCCACCTTGAACCGGCGATTGAAACCCCGGCGGACTGTCAGCGCGCCGGGGTTTGGGGGCTCACCGGGCCAGGAAGCCCCGGATGGCGGCCAGTGTCTCTTCGGGCGCCTCGGTCATCTGGTTGTGCCCCACGGGCAGGTGGGCGATCTGCACCTGCTTGCCCGCCGCCTGGGCGGCCTTGACGAGACCCTGGGCGGCCTTGGGTGATGTCATCTGGTCCTGGCTGCCCAGCGCGAACAGCACCGGGCAGGTCAGTTGCGCCATGGCTGCTTCGCCGCCCGCGTAGCTGTCGCAGGCCACAAAACCCCGGTGGAACACATTGACAGCCGGGTTGCTGCGCAGCACCTTGCGCCCCAGCGCCATGCCCGCGCCAAACACCCAGGTGCCCGGGCCCAGGGCCGACGGGGGCGCAGACAGGGTGCTGCGCGAGAACACATTGACCATGCGCATCGCCTTCTCCGGGTCGGTCTGCGAGGCCTCGATGAGTGCGGGCGACACCTTCATCGGGAAGGCCGTGCCCACCAGCACCAGATGGCTGATGCGGTCCTTGAGCCGCGCGGCGGCCTCCATGGCAATGAGCGATCCCCAGCTATGGCCCACCAGTGCCGCGCGCTGCACGCCCGCAGCATCCAGCAGCGCGCCGATGAAGTCTGCGCCTTGCTCCACCGTGGCGGGCGCATCGCCGCCACTCTTGCAGTGGCCGGGCAGGTCGATGGCCAGCACGTTCCAGCCGTGGTTGGCCATGTAGCGGCTTTGCAGGGCCCACACGCTGTGGTCGTTGAGCACGCCGTGGATGAACACCACCGTGGGCTTGGCGGCATCAAACGCTTTGCCGCCGGTGTAGCAGTAGGTGGCGGCGCCGTTGACTTGGACGTACATGGTCAGGCCCCCGCTTTCTCTGCCGCTTTCAGCGCGCGCTTGAGGTCGTCGATGAGGTCGTCGGCGTCTTCGAGGCCGATGGACAGGCGGATCGTGCCCTGGCTGATGCCCGCGCCGGCCAGCGCTTCGTCGCTCATGCGGAAGTGCGTGGTGCTGGCCGGGTGGATCACCAGGCTGCGGCAGTCGCCCACGTTGGCCAGGTGACTGAAGACCTTGAGGGTTTCGATAAATTTTTTGCCCTGCTCGCGGTTGCCCTTGAGGTCAAAGCTGAACACCGAGCCCGCGCCGCGTGGCAGCAGCTTTTGCGCCAAGGTATGGCTGGGGTGCGAGTCGAGCAGGGGGTGGCCCACGCGCGACACAAACGGCTGCGCGGCCAGAAACTCCACCACCTTCTCGGTGTTGCGCATGTGCTGTGCCATGCGCAGCGGCAGGGTCTCGATGCCTTGCAGGATGAGCCAGGCCGTGTGCGGGCTCATGCAGGCGCCAAAGTCGCGCAGGCCCTCGCGCCGCGCGCGCAGCAAGAAGGCGCCCACGGTGCTCTCTTCGGTGAACACCATGTTGTGAAAGCCATCGTAGGGCTGCGTCAGCTCGGCAAACTTGCCCGCCGACTTCGGGCCGTCCCAGTCGAAGCTGCCGCCATCCACCACGATGCCCCCCACCACGGTGCCGTGGCCCGAGAGGAACTTGGTGGCCGAGTGGTAGACCAGATCTGCGCCATGTTCAAACGGCTTGATAAGCCAAGGCGAGGTGAGGGTGGAATCCACCAGCAGTGGCACACCCGCTTCGTGCGCAATGGACGACACGGTGGGGATGTCCAGCACATCCAGGCCGGGGTTGCCCACGGTTTCGCCAAAGAACAGGCGGGTAGTGGGGCGCACCGCAGCGCGCCAGCCGTCGATGTCGCCGGGCTTGACGAAGGTGGTTTCGATGCCGAAGCGTGACAGCGTGTAGTGCAGCAGGTTTTGTGAGCCGCCATACAGCGCCGTGCTGGCCACGATGTGGCTGCCCGCGCCCATCAGCGTGGCAATCGCCAGGTGCAGTGCGGCCTGGCCGCTGGCCGTGGCAATGGCGCCCACGCCGCCTTCCAGGGCGGCAACGCGTTGCTCCAGCACCGCATTGGTCGGGTTGCTGATGCGGCTGTACACATGGCCGCCACGCTCCAGGTTGAAGAGGGAGGCTGCGTGGTCGCTCGACTCAAAGACGAACGAAGTGGTCAGGTGGATGGGCGTGGCGCGCGCGCCGGTGGCGGGGTCGGGGCTGGCGCCTGCGTGCAGCGCCAGCGTGTCGAAGCCGGGGTCTGAATAACCGGGCATGGGTTCTGTCTCCGATGTTGTCGATGTGAGCGTAAATTGTGGGCTATATTTGATGCGATTACGCCTACAGCGCAGTGCGCCCCCCCGGAGACCTTGCACCATGAAAGTCAGCGACATCCTTCGCGTCAAAGGAAACACTCTCTACACCGCGACGCCGGACGAGCCTTTGGCCCAAGCAGCCCAGGTGATGGCCGAGAAAGACATTGGGTCGCTGGTGGTGATGGAGCTGGGTGACCTGGTGGGCATGCTCACCTTCCGCGAAGTGATCCAGGCCATGGTGCGCAACGGGGGCTCGGTGGGCACTATGCGCGTGCGCTCTGCGATGGACGATGCGCCATTGACCTGCACGCTGGAAACCGACATGGACGAGGTGCGCCGCATGATGCTGGATCGCCACGCCCGTTACATGCCCGTGATGGACAAGCGCATGCTCATGGGCGTAATCAGCTTCTACGACGTGGCCAAGGCCGTGGTGGACAGCCAGAACTTCGAAAACCAGATGCTCAAGGCCTACATCCGCGACTGGCCTGCGGAAGACGATACCAAGGCCTGAGCGCAGGGGCTGCTGCCCAGGTTTTCAGCTGCAGCAAACGGCGCTGGCTTCCAAAGACCACGCTTGCAGCATGTGTGCCGGCATGGGGCGGCCCAGCAGGTAGCCCTGCATCACCTCGCAGCCGTGCTCTTTCAGCCAGCGGCGCTGCTGCGACGTTTCCACTCCCTCGGCCACTACGGTCATGCCCAGGCTCTTGGCGATGCTCAGCACGGAAATCGTGAGTGCCCGGGCCGTTTCGCTGTGTTCCAGGTCCTGCACAAAAGACTTGTCCAGCTTCAGCTCTGTGATTGGCAGGCGGTGCAGGTAGCTCAGGCTGGAGTAGCCGGTGCCAAAGTCATCCAGTGACAGGCGAAACCCCTGCTGGCTCAGCAACTCGATGTTCTCCTGAGTTATCTCGCGCGCATCCATCATCACACTCTCGGTGATTTCCAGCAGCAGGTCGTGCGCCGCCAAGCCATGCTGGCGCAAGGTGCTGCTCACGTTCTGCGCAAACCCTTTTTGGTGAAAACTGCGCCCGGACAGATTCACCGCCACATGCGGCACCTCAACGCCGGCTGCGCGCCAGGTGTTGATTTGCTGGCAGACTTCATTCACCAGCCAATCGGTAAGCGCCGGAATCAACCCGGTTTCTTCGGCCAGTGGGATGAACTGCGCTGGAGAGACTGGGCCCCATTCGGGATGGCTCCAGCGGGCCAGGGCCTCCATGCCGTGCAGGGCCAGCGCCGGGTCGGAAGTGATCTGGGGCTGGTAGTGCAGGGTCAGCTCGCCACGCTCCAGTGCGTGGCGCAGGGCCCGCTCCATGGCGGCGCGTTCCTGGGCGCGCCGGTTCATCTCCTGGCTGAAAAGTTGCAGGCTGTGGCGATGGTCGCTTTTGGCCTGGTACATCGCCTGGTCAGCATGGCGTACCAGGGTGTCGATGTCAGTGCCGTCGTAGGGATAAATGGATATCCCGACGCTGGCGCTGGGCAGGTTGATCTGGCCCTGGATCTCTACCGGCATGGCGATGCTGCCCAGTACACGCTGCGCCGTTTGCACCGCTTGCTCCGTGGTGCAGTTGGACAGCAGCAGCACGAATTCGTCGCCCGACAGGCGGCCAATGCAGTCTTGGGCGCGCACGCATTCGCCCAGGCGCTGCGCCACCACCCGCAGCAAGGTGTCTCCGGCCGCGTGGCCCTGGGTGTCGTTGACCTGTTTGAATCGGTCCAGGTCCACGAAGAGCAGGGCGCCGGTCTGGTGGTCACGTGCCATGCTGGACAGGGCTCTTTCCGCACTGTTGCGGAACATGACGCGGTTGGGCAGGCCGGTCAGCACGTCAAAAAACGCCAGCTGGTGGATGCGCTGGCGCGAAGCGTCGCGCTCAATGGCCAGGGCGCACAGGTGTAGGCAGACCTGCACCAGGCTCTTGTGCAGCGCATTGGGTTCGCGCGGCTCCTTGAAATAAAACGCGAATGTGCCAACCACCTGCCCCTGGTGGTTTTTGATGGGGCTGGACCAGCAGGCCTTCAGTCCGGTCGATTCGAAGAGAGCGCGGCAGTCATCCCAACGCGGGTCGGTGGCGATGCTGGTGGTGACCACAGGCTTGCCCAAATAGGCCGCCGTGCCGCAGGAGCCAACGTTGGGGCCGATCTGCACGCCATCGAGTGCCGCGCAGATGTGGTCTGGTAAACCGGGGGCCGCCAGGGGATGAACCCGGCCGTTCGTGTCTACCGTCAGGATGGAGGCCGTGACCTCCGGGGCAATGTTTTCCACCTCCTTGCACACCCTGGTCATCAACTCGGGCAGGCTGGTTTCGCTGACCATGCTCTCCAGTACGCGCTTTTGCAGCACTTCATGCATCTTGGTCAGGGTGATGTCGGTGAGCACCGTGATGGAGCCGCCGGGACCTCCCTGTGCTTCATCCGCTTTGTTGACCACCATCGATACCCAGCGCGGTTGGCCATCGCGGCTGTAGATGAGCGCATCGCCGTGGTAATGCCCTTGCAGGCGCAATCCGCTGCGAATGGCTTCCGTCAGGCCTTGGTGCGTGTGCGGGCCCTGCAGCATGTCGCTGAGGTAACGGCCCCGCGCTTCGTCACTGGTGAAGCCAAAAAGGCGCGTGAAGCCCTGGTTGACATACACCACCTGCCGGTCGCGGTTGGTCAGCGCGATGGCGTTGTCGCTGCAATCCAGGGCTTGGCGCAAGGGGCTGTCGGCCAGCAGGGGGGCGGCTCATGGTGCAACAGAGTGCGTGGCGTGGCGGGGGCTCCATGGAGCGATGGGGAGGTTGGCATGCGCTTCTCAAGAGTCTGACCCCATGCTAGTCCTACACAGGCGCTCTGCCAAGCGCTCTATGCGCATGTAGGACTGAATTGCTCTGGGATAATCCTCGCCATGAGCGGCAATACCCTAGGCACCCTTTTCACTGTCACCAATTTTGGTGAATCCCATGGTCCAGCCATCGGCTGCGTGATTGATGGCTGCCCGCCTGGCATGCCGCTGTCCGAGGCCGACATCCAGATCGACCTGGACCGCCGCCGCCCGGGCACCAGTCGGCACGTCACGCAGCGCAACGAGCCCGATGCCGTGGAAATTCTCTCGGGGGTGTACGAAGGCAAGACCACAGGCACCCCCATTGCCCTGCTCATTCGCAACACCGACCAGCGCAGCAAGGACTACGGCAACATCGCGCAGAGTTTTCGCCCTGGGCATGCGGACTACACCTACTGGCACAAATACGGCATTCGTGACCCGCGCGGTGGCGGCCGCTCGTCTGCCCGGCTCACGGCCCCCACCGTGGCGGCCGGTGCCGTGGCCAAGAAATGGCTGCAGCAGCAATATGGAACGCAGTTTCGCGCGTGCATGACGCAGCTGGGCGAGCTGGAAATCCCCTTTGAGAGCTGGGATCACGTGCGCAGCAATCCGTTCTTTGCGCCGGTGGCTGACGTCGCCGAGTACGAGGACTACATGGACGCATTGCGCAAGGCGGGTGATTCCTGCGGTGCGCGCATCCGCGTGCAGGCCACGGGCGTGCCGGTAGGCTTGGGTGAGCCGCTGTACGACAAGCTGGACGCCGACATTGCTTTCGTCATGATGGGGCTCAACGCCGTCAAGGGCGTGGAAATTGGCGCCGGCTTTGCCAGCGTGGCCCAGCGCGGCACCACCCATGGCGACTCCATGGCGCCCAACGGCTTCATGTCCAACAACGCTGGGGGGGTGCTGGGCGGTATCAGCACCGGGCAAGACCTGGAAGTGAGCCTGGCGATCAAGCCCACCAGCTCCATCATCAGCCCCCGTGAGTCGATCGACATCCACGGCAACCCCACCGAGGTGATCACCAAGGGGCGGCACGACCCCTGCGTGGGCATTCGTGCTGCGCCCATCGCCGAGGCCCTGCTGGCCTTGGTGGTGATGGACCATGCCCTGCGCCACCGGGCCCAGTGCGGCGATGTGGTGCACGCGGTGGCGCCCATCAAAGCCTCGTTCCTGTAAGCCCTGCCAGGCAGTCGCCTCGCATGCAGCGCTTGCGCACGCTGGGGGCGCGGCGGCCGCTGGTGCCGTTTGCTGCCCTGTCGGCCAGTTACTTCGCACACATCGGGTTTTTCAACCCGTACCTGCCGCTCTGGCTCAAAAGTCTGGGCCTGCCCCTGGTCACCATCGGGGTGCTGACGTCGCTGCAATCCCTCACGCGCCTGTTTGCGCCTTATGGCTGGGGCGTGTTGAGCGACCATACCGGCCAGCGTGTGCCCTTGCTGCGCTGGTGTTCGACGCTTGCGCTGGTGATTTCAGCGGGCCTGTGGGTGCCCGGCGGCACTTGGTGGATTGCGGCCGTGCTGCTGCTCATGTTCACCCACACCAGCGCCATGATGCCGATGAGCGAGGCTGCCATGGCCCACTTGGTAAGCCAGGAAGGCAGCTTCGATGCGCGCCGCTATGGCCGGGTGCGGCTGTGGGGCTCGCTGGGCTTTCTGGTCACGGTGTTTGCGGCCGGGGCGTGGTTTGAGAAGTTTGGCATGGCCGACTTCCCAGGCTGGACGCTGGCCACCCTGGTGGCGGTGGTGGCCAGCACCTGGCTCTTGCCCCGCCTGGAAGAGGGGCAGCCTTCTTCCAGCACCAGTCATGGCGCCAGGCCTGCCATGGCCCCCGTCTTGCGCAGGCCCCAGGTGCGGTGGTTTTTCGCATCGGCTTGCTTTCACGTGCTGGCCCACATTGCGGTCTACGTGTTCTTCTCGCTGTACCTGGATGCCTTGGGGTATCGCAAATCCACCATTGGCGTGCTGTGGGCGGTGTCTGTGGTGGTAGAGATCGCATGGTTCTTCACCCAGGGGCGCTGGCTGCCGCGCTGGCCCTTGAGTCGCTGGCTGCTGGTGTGCGCTGCTGCCATGGCGCTGCGCATGGGCATGACGGCTGCCGCAGGTGCGTGGTTGCTGGTGCTGGTGGTGGCGCAGATGCTGCACGCGCTCACCTTTGCGGCCCACCATACAGTGTGCATGGCGCTGCTTTCGGAATACTTCCCAGGTCGCCTGCGCGGGCGCGGTCAGGCCTTGTACACGGTGCTGGCTTATGGCCTGCCTGGCGTGGTGGGGGCATTGGCAGGGGGCGCTTTGGGCGATGCTGCTGGCTTGGCGTCGGTGTACTGGGCGGCTATGGTGGCCAGTGTGCTGTCCTGCCTGTGTGCCTGGAAGGTGGGGCACAGCGCCCTCAAGGAACGGAGCTTGGAATGATCGTGAAAAACGCTAGCAAAGTGGTCGCCGCACTGGCGGCAACCCTGACTTTGACCACGTTGCTGGGCTGCGCCCATCCTCCGGATTCGCCGACTCGGGCCAACTTCGTGGATATCGGGCTGATCGCCTTCAATGATTTTCACGGCAACCTGGAGCCGCCCCACATTGCGATACCCATCCGCAGCCAGCAGGGCGTGGAGCGTGTGCCCGCCGGTGGCGCCGCCTACCTGGCCAGCGCCATCGCGCAGCTCAAGGCCCGGCATCCGCACCATGCCGTGATCACCGCCGGGGACATGGTGAGCGCATCGCCCCTGGTGTCGGCCTTGTTCCTGGACGAGCCCACCATCGAAGCCGTGAACCACATGCAGATCGACTTCTCTGCAGTAGGCAACCATGAATTTGACCGGGGCTGGCAAGAGCTGCTGCGGCTGCAGCAGGGCGGTTGCGAGAAATTCACGGTGCGCGAGCCCTGCCAGATCAGCAAGCCCTTTGAAGGGGCCAAGTTCCGTTTTCTGGCCGCCAACACCGTGCGTGAAGATGGCCAGCCTTTGTTGCCCGCCACGGGCATCAAACGTTTCACGCAGGGCGATGCCACCGTGGCGGTGGGCTTCATTGGCATGGCGCTCAAGGCCACGCCCACCATGGTGAGCCCTGCGGGCGTGAAAGGCCTGCGTTTTGAAGACGAGGCCGTCACGGCCAATGCCCTGGTGCCTCAGTTGCGCGCCCAGGGCGCGGATGTGATCGTGGTCGCCATCCACGAAGGGGGCTACACCGATGCCAAGGTGCTGGGGCAGGAATGCTCTGGCATCAACGGCGACATCGTGCCGATTCTGGAGCGGCTGGACCCCTCTGTGGATGTGGTCGTCTCGGGCCACACCCACCAGGCCTATGTGTGTGACTACGGCCGCATCAATCCAGCCCGCCCGTTTTTGCTGACCAGCGCCGGGCAGTACGGTGCGCTGCTGACCGAGGTGTCACTGCGGGTGGACACCGCCACCCGCCAGGTAGTGCGCAAAACTGCACACAACCACATCGTGCAGGGCGAGGCATTTACCGGCAGCCAGGGGCTGGTGCCCCTGAACGCTGCCGTACCGGCCTATCCGGCCGATCCGTTCGTGCAGCAACTGGTGGCACGCTACAAGGCCGCTGCCGAACCCCTGGCGCAGCGGCCCGTGGGCCGGGCCAGTGCGCCGCTGCTGCGCGTGCGCAACGAAGCGCTGGAAAGCACGTTGGGCAATCTGGTGGCAGATGCCCAGTTGGCCGCGACCCGCGCGCCGCAGAAGGGCGGTGCCCAGCTCTCGTTCATGAACCCCGGTGGCTTGCGGGCTGATCTGGTGCCTGATGCGCAAGGCCAGCTGCGCTATGGGCAGCTTTTCAGCGTTCAGCCGTTTGGCAACAACATCATGGTGCGCACGTACACCGGCGCGCAGATCCGCGCGGTGCTGGAGCAACAGTTTGCCGGCGGCACCAGCACGCTGCAGTCCCCTCGGGTGCTGTCGGTGTCTGAAGGATTTGGCTACCGGTACGACCTGTCGCAACCCGCTGGCTCGCGCATCAGCCAGATGACCCTGCATGGCAAGCCGCTGGAGGACACCGCCGTAGTGCGGGTGGCCATCAGCAGCTTTCTGGCCAGCGGTGGGGATGGCTTCACGGTGTTCATGGAGGGGCGAGACACTACAGGCGGCGATCTCGATCTGGATGTGCTGGAGGCCTACGTGCTGGCACACAGCCCGATAGCGCCACCGCTCACCAACCGCATCCAGCGTGCCCCGTAGTGGGCCGGGGTGAGGGCACATCTGCCCGTAGGCGCTTTGAAGCGATTGATGTCTGGGTGATTGAGGACTATTAGCCAAATTGGCCTATAGCGCTTATGCAGCAAGCGCAAGCAGCTATAAAAATAATAGCTTGGTTGTATCTGCCTGCACAACCCAGGCAACACCAGCCTATTTGCGCACTTCGTCTACCAGCGCTCTGAACTCGTCAATGTCTTCAAAGCTGCGGTACACGCTGGCAAAGCGGATGTAGGCGACTTTGTCGAGCTTCTTGAGCTCGCGCATCACCAGCTCGCCAATGCGGCCGGAGTTCACTTCGCGCTGCCCCAGGTTCAGCAGCTTTTCTTCAATGCGCTCAATGGCGCTATCGATCTGCTCGGTGCTCACCGGGCGCTTGCGCAGCGCCAGGTTGAAAGAGGCGAGCAGCTTGCCGCGTTCGTACTCGATGCGGCGACCGTCTTTCTTCACGATGGCCGGAAAGTTCACTTCCGGCCGCTCGTAGGTCGTGAAACGCTTGTCACAGGCGCCGCACTGGCGGCGGCGCCGGATGAACACCCCGTCTTCAGACACCCGTGTTTCAACGACTTGCGTTTCCAGGTGGCTGCAGAAGGGGCATTTCATGGTCGCTGGCTACCTGCTTAGCGGTAGACAGGGAAGCGTGCGGTCAGGGCGTTGACCTTTTCGCGCACGGCGGCGATGTTCGCTTCATCGCGTGGGTTGTCCAGCACGTCGGCGATCAGGTTGGCCGTCAGGCGCGCTTCTTCTTCCTTGAAGCCACGGGTGGTCATGGCGGGGGTGCCAATGCGCACGCCGCTGGTCACCATCGGCTTTTCAGGGTCGTTGGGAATGGCGTTCTTGTTGATGGTCATGTGAGCAGCGCCCAGCACAGCCTCGGCTTCCTTGCCGGTGATGCCCTTGGCGCGCAGGTCCACCAGCATCACGTGGCTTTGCGTGCCACCGCTCACGATGCGCAGACCACGCTGGGTCAGCGTCTCGGCCACGACCTTGGCGTTCTTCACCACTTGTTCCTGATAGGCCTTGAACTCGGGCGTCAGTGCTTCCTTGAAGGCCACGGCCTTCGCGGCAATCACGTGCATCAGGGGGCCGCCTTGCAGGCCGGGGAAGATGGCGCTGTTGATGGCCTTCTCGTGTTCGGCCTTCATCAGGATGATGCCGCCACGGGGGCCGCGCAGGCTCTTGTGCGTGGTGGATGTGACCACGTCGGCGTGGGGCACGGGGTTGGGGTACACACCCGCAGCGATCAGGCCGGCGTAGTGGGCCATGTCCACCATGAAGATGGCGCCAATTTCCTTGGCGATCTTGGCAAAGCGCTCGAAATCGATGTGCAGGCTGTAAGCAGATGCCCCAGCCACGATCAGCTTGGGCTTGTGCTCGCGGGCCTTGGCTTCCATCGCGTCGTAGTCAATGGCTTCGTTCTTGTCCAGACCGTAGCTGACCACGTTGAACCACTTGCCCGACATGTTCAGCGGCATGCCGTGGGTCAGGTGGCCGCCTTCGGCCAGGCTCATGCCCATGATGGTGTCGCCGGGCTTCAGGAAGGCCAGGAACACGGCTTCATTGGCAGATGCGCCGCAATGGGGTTGCACGTTGGCAGCATCGGCGCCGAAGATCTTCTTCACGCGGTCAATGGCCAGTTGCTCGGCCACGTCCACGTGCTCGCAGCCACCGTAGTAGCGCTTGCCTGGGTAGCCTTCGGCGTATTTGTTGGTGAGCTGGGTGCCTTGCGCCCACATCACGGCGGGGGAGGCGTAGTTCTCGCTGGCGATCAGCTCGATGTGGTGCTCTTGGCGGGCGTTTTCAGCCTGGATGGCAGCAAACAGCTCGGGATCGGTTTGTTCGACAAGAATTTTGCGGTCGTACATGGTATGGCAGTCCTATGAACTTATGTCCCTTGAAACAAGGGCTGCCCAGGCGAACGGCGGAACGCTCAGGCCCAGGTCCTTCGCGGCACGCTCCCCAGTGGTTCACAAGATGACGGATCTTGTTGTTTTCCACGTCAGCGGTGACACCTGAAAAGTGCCACGCCTATCGCCAGTCGCGTACCCCCGTAGTGTAGCTGAGGTACTCATGGGCCTGCCGGGTGGCGGCGCTTTGAGTCCGCTGGGCGTTTTGGTAAGTGTCTTGTCTCTGGTCTGAATACTGTGCTGCCCCGCAGGGTGACAGCACTTGGCTTCACGAACCCACAGAACCGAGCAACGCCACCTTGCTGTCGGCTTCGGCCGAGGGGCGTTCGCCAGCATTGCGCGAGGCGGCTGGCGCAGCTTGCGCCGGTGTGGCCGCAGGAGCTTGGGTGGTGAGCATGACGGGCGCATTGATAGGCACAGACCGACCATTGGCCACCTGGCGCAGGCGCGAGTGCTCTGCCATCACCTTGGCTGTGTATCCACCATCATCGGGCAGGTTGGCGGCGCCCACGTAGTAGCGCAAACCCCCTTCGATGGAACCTGCGCGTGCAATGCACTCCTGCAGCACCTTGACGCCGACGCGAAGGTTGGACACAGGGTCGAACGCCGCAAAGTGTCCACCGAAATTCTGGTACTTCTCCGTATGCACACGGGTCATCACTTGCATCAGGCCTTGCGCACCGACCGCGCTTTGTGCAAACGGATTGAAGTTTGACTCGATGGCCATGATGGCGAGGATGAGGGTCGGATCCAGCTTGGTGCGTGTGCCAATGTCATACGCCTCGGCCACCAGAACGCTCAGGGGCTCTGGAGCCACCTTGTACTTTTTGCTCAGCCAAAAGGCCACAGCCGCCTGCTCTTTGGGCAGGTCCTTGGGGTTGCCTGCCGTAGCGCGTTCGCTGGCATCGGGCTCTACGGGCATGCCGATGGCTGCGACTTGTCGCTCCTGCAGCCAGTTCATGAGTTGCTCCTCTCCTGCTTGGCGCAGATCAGGGCGCGCAGTCAGTGTGATCGCAACAAAGGCAACAGCCAAACCGATGAGGGCAAAGCTGTTGTGGGTGATTTCAAGAAAACCATTGGTCACATCGGTCACGAAGGTTCGTAGGCCGGAGACAAATTTTCCTGACGCTGTCATAGCTCTTCCTTTCTGAGGCGGAGGCTCTGGAGTGACTGCTGGTGTTCGCAGTGCTGAAGCGAGCTTCCGCTTGGATTGGTACGCCATCAACTGCTGTCTGCGGTCACTGCGTAGTGCAGGGGAGACAGTGTTGACTTAGCCGGGTTCGGCAGCGGATTGGGACTTTGGATGCCTTGGTTTTCAAGGCTGGCGGATTCTAGGAGGGTACTTAATGCTTGGTCAATACTATCAAAAATAGTTTTAAGACAAAAAAATTATAAAATAACTGTGGTTTTAGCCAGTTTTTCTCTGCGATGACAGTCCAAATTGCTGAATTTCCCTTGAGGGGCTGAGCATCGGTGTCAAAGAATCTATCGGTGGCGTGAGTCCGATTTAAATTGCAGCTTGAAGTTCGATGCCCGGTTTGATGAGGTGAAATTGCCTGTGATTTCAGGCATCGCCGAACGAAGCCAAGCCTCCCTCCGATGGCATTCAGTGCCCAGGTGCAGCAGGCAAGGCTTTCAAGGCAACCCCCTGGGGGCAATCTCTTGCCCCCTCGCACGCAGGACGATTTCCTCCATCGTGCGAATAGATGGCAAAGACCGTTGTGTCAGCCGTCAAGCCCGGTCAGCCTGCCTTGTGGCGGTGCTGGTCGGGCTTTCTTGTTTGCGGCGCAGCCGTTGCTATGCAGGTAACTCTTGCGTGCTTTCGTCCCACCGTACGGTGCCAATGCAACTGCGCTTGCATATATATAGATAATGGGAGCCTTTCCTGGGGCGGTGCCATAGGTGCAGCCCCGCACGAGGCATGACGAGAAGTGCATTGGGAGTCTTTGTGTCAAGTCATGCCCCAGGGTTGAGTGCAGCGGCATCATTAGCGAGTTGTTCCTCGCTTGAGGTCAGGCCGCAGCTCCTGGCAGATATTTGTTCTCGTCATCGCGGCCCCTCTGTGTAGGGCCGGGAAGGTCCTTAGGGACTCCCATTGAGGCCTTCTCTGTTTTTCAATGAACCCATGTTTCCTTTTTTTTCCCGCAGCAAAATGTCTGAAGCACCTGAAGTGAATCCGGCCCCGGCCAAGACCCATGAGCCGCATCCACTGGATGCATTGACCGGTGGCGCGTTCTCTGCAGCCACGTCCGGAGAGCGGGCGTCGCGTATCCGCGAGTGGTTGACCACACAGCCTGCGCCGGAGCAGTTGCAAGAAGTGTTCAAGGAGTTGAGTGGTCGTGACAAGGGTGCAGCCCGTGCGGTCCGCGAGCGACTGGACGAAATCCGCCGTGCCAAGGGCCAAGAGGCCATCGCGGCTGAATGGGCAGACAAAGCCCAGGCTTTGCTGTCTGCCTCCAAGCTCAACATTGCCGATGCCCTGGCATGGCAGCGCGATGCAGCGAAGGCCGGTGCGCCTTTGTCGAGGGAGCCGCTGTCGCTGTTGAAGGTACAGATTGCTGACCGTGTCAAAGTCATCGAAGATCTGCAGCACCGCGTGCAGGTGCAGCGCGAGGCCGCAGTGTTGCTGGCCCAGCGCATTGAGGTGCTTTCCACCAAGTCCTGGCGCGATGCCCAGGCAGCTCTGGAGTTATTGCGTGCTGACGTTGCGCGCTGGCAAGAACAAGCCCAGGGGCTGACCAGTGATGCCAGCTGGGTGAGCGTGGAAGCACGCTTTCCGCAACAGCTGGAAAGCTCCAAGGCCCAGTTGTTGGTGGTGTGGGAAGCGTTTCAGCCCGCTCTGGCGCAGGCCATCGCGGCTGCTGAAGACGTCAATGCGCCTCTGCCCCCCGTGCCTGTGTGGGCCGATGAGCTGCGCGTAGCCCGTGGTTTGCCTTCTGAGGCAGCGGCTGCCGCGGCCAAGTCAGCCCGCCCCGCCAAGCCCAAGGTAGACCCCGAAGTGCGTGACAAAGCCGTACAGGCGGTGCGCGAAGCGTTGGCTACGCTGGAAAAAGAAACGGCTGAAGGCCACGGCAAAGCCAGTGCAGGCGCGGCTGCTGCGCTGCGCGCAGTGCTCAAGACCCAAGGGAAGCACATCGATGCTGCTTTGGAGCAGCAAGTCCATTCCGCTTTGGTTGCTGCAGGTGAACTGGAGGGCTGGCAGCGCTGGAGCGCTGATCAGGTGCGCGAGGACTTGGTCGCCAAAGCCGAAGGGCTGCTCAATCGCCCTGAAGGCCAGGCCTTGGGTGGCCGCAAGATGCAGGAAACGCTGCGTCAATTGCGTGAGCAGTGGAAGCAAACGGACCAAGGCGGCGCACCCAACCATGCGCTGTGGAAAAAGTTTGACGAAGCCTGCAATGCGGCTCACAAGGTGGTCGAGGCCTGGCTGGACAAGATCCGTAGCGAGGCTGCTGAGCACAAGGCCCAGCGTCTGGCGCTGATTGAAGAGGTCAAGGCATGGGCCCAGGAGCACGCTGCCTCTGGCGACTGGAAGGGCATCCACCGTGCGCTTTACCAGTTTGGTGACCGCTGGCGTGAAAGCGGACATGTGGGCGAAAAGCTGTTTGCTGAGTTGCAGCCCCTGTGGAAGCAGGCGATTGCTGCTGCCGCTGCTCCTCTGGAAGCTGCGCAGAAGGAAAGCCTGGCGCGACGCCATGCCATGATCGAAGAAGCGGCTGCGCTCGGTGCTGCTGCTGTGTTGCGCATCGATGCCGTCAAGTCCTTGCAGCAGCGTTGGCAAGCCGAAGCCCAGTCGGTGCCGCTGGACCGCAAGCAGGAGCAAAAACTTTGGGATGCCTTCCGCAAGCCGATTGATGAGGCATTCAATCGCAAATCGGCGGAGCGTGAGCGCGCCACGACGGAATTGAGCGCACGCGACCGCGTTGTGCTGGAGGCTTCCAAAGCGCTGGAGGCTGCCAATGCCAGTGGCGATGCCCAGCAGATTCGCGCCGCCATGCAAGCCCTTGAGGCGGCTTTGCGTGGCCAAGCGCTGGCGGCTCAGGCGGTTGCCGAAAGTGAAGCAGATTCCGAGAAGAGCCAAGCTGTGTCAGCGCAAGATGCTACAGAAACTGTAGCATCCGAGCAGCCGTCGGATGCCTCTGGCGAGACCGCGGCCCCAGCGCCCGCAGCTCCCAAGCCTGCTGCGCGCCCTGTGGTTGCGGTGCGTGGTGACGACCGGCCTGGCATGAAGAAGGATGCCCCTGCAGTGGCGGGGCGTGGTGCTCGTCCCGGAGATCGCCGAGATGGTCGCCCAGGTGATCGGGATGGCAGTCGTGGGCCTCGCGCAGATGGGCGCTTTGGTGATCGCAACGATCGGGGTGGTCGTTTTGGCGACCGCCCAGAACGCGAAGACCGTGGCCCACGTTTGGGGGATACGGCATTCCGTGCCCAGCGTGATGCCATGGAGCACGCGCAGCAAACGCTGAAAAAACTGGCTGCGCAGGCCCATGGCGAGGCATTGACGCACTTGCTGACGGCTTGGGAAAAGCGAGACGCGACCCAGCTACCCAGTGCTCAGGATTTGGGTGGACGTGTGTCTGCGTCCGTCCGTGCCGCCTGGGCGCAGGCGCTGTCTGCTGCTCCGAAGGGTGACGCTGCTGAAGCGTTGTTGCGCTTGGAGATTGCCGCAGAAGTGCCAACCCCCGCAGAGCACATCGCTGCCCGCCGCATGCTGCAACTGCAATTGCTGACGCGCCGCAATGATCCGTCGCCAGCCCAGACATGGGGTGACGACACCGCTCGTGTGTTGTCGAGTGCCAGTGATGCAGGCAGCGCCCGCCGTTTGCAGAACGTGCTCAAGACGCTGCTGCGCAAATAAGTGGCGGTACGGGCGTTGAAGATTCGCCCGTTTCGGGAGACCGATGCATCGGCCGCAGTCGCGCTATGGCGTGACTGCGGACTGATCCGGCCTTGGAACGATCCGTACAAGGATATTGAGCGCAAGAGTCATTGCCAGCCAGAGCTTTTCCTCGTGGGAACCTTGCCGGCCGATAGCCAAGGGGCTGATGTTCTGGTAGCCACCGCCATGGCGGGCTATGACGGGCATCGAGGATCTGTCTATTACCTGGCCGTCGCTCCCGGCCATCAGCAAATGTCCTTGGGGCGCGCCCTGATGGAGGAGGTGGAACAACGCTTGCTGGCGCTGGGCTGTCCCAAAGTCAACGTGCTCGTGCGCACCAGTAACGCCAGTGTGCTCAGCTTCTACGACAAGTTGGGTTATGTGCGGGACGATGCATTCTCGTTAGGCAAGCGTCTGATTCCTGATATCTGAAAGCTGGGGGATGGGATGGTTTGAATCCCTCGCCATGCTTTGGGCGAAAAAAAACCGCTGCGTGTGCAGCGGTTTTTGAATTTGGTGCCCAGGAGAGGACTCGAACCTCCACGATGTTACTCGCTAGTACCTGAAACTAGTGCGTCTACCAATTCCGCCACCTGGGCATTTCAGGAAAGATTTGAATTATAGAGCAAATTTTTGATGCTCTCGGCTTTCCGGGTCATTTTTTAAAAAATGACTCAGCGAAGCTCCTGCTCCAACAAAAAAGCCACTGACCATGCAGAGGCTTTTTTATTTCGAAAACCGTCATCGGTTGTCGTTAAACTTGGTGCCCAGGAGAGGACTCGAACCTCCACGATGTTACTCGCTAGTACCTGAAACTAGTGCGTCTACCAATTCCGCCACCTGGGCATTTCAGGAAAGATTTAGATTGTATATCAAAAAAAACACCCCCGGCGCTGCGCCCGCACACCTGTCTGACGAAATCGAAGGCAGCATCCAGGGGCACCGTGATGGGCATGGTTTTGTCATTCGCGACGATGGTGAGGGAGATATCTACATCCCCCCGAATGAGATGCGAGCAGTGCTGCACAAAGACCGTGTACGTGTGCGCATCGTTCGGCAAGATCGCCGCGGCCGTCCGGAAGGCCGGGTGGTAGAGATCATCGAGCGCCCCTCTCAGCCCATGATTGGCAGGCTTTTGCAAGAGAGTGGCGTCTGGCTCGTCGCCCCGGAAGACAAGCGTTACGGGCAAGACATTCTGATTCCCAAGGGTGCAACTGGTGCTGCCAAGCCAGGCCAGGTTGTGGTGGTGGAGTTGACTGAGCCGCCGGCATTGTTTGGGCAGCCCGTCGGGCGCATCACCGAGGTGCTGGGCGAGGTTGACGACCCTGGCATGGAGATTGAGATTGCGGTGCGCAAGTACGGTGTGCCGCATGAGTTTTCTGAAGCGTGTCTGGCCCAGGCCAAGGCGCTGCCAGAAAAAGTCAGGGCTATCGACAAGAAGCGCCGCATTGATCTGACCGATGTACCTCTCGTCACCATTGACGGGGAAGATGCGCGCGACTTTGACGACGCCGTGTATTGCGAGCCTGCCAAGGTGGGGCGAGGCAAGGGCTGGCGCTTGCTGGTGGCGATTGCCGATGTGAGCCACTACGTGGAAACCGGCAGTGCCATCGACATCGATGCCTATGACCGTGCCACCAGTGTGTACTTCCCACGCCGGGTGATTCCCATGCTGCCCGAGAAGTTGAGCAATGGCCTGTGCTCGCTCAACCCTGAGGTGGAGCGACTGTGTATGGTGTGCGACATGCTGGTCACGGCCAAGGGGGAGGTGCACGCGTACCAGTTCTATCCCGCCGTGATGTATAGCCACGCGAGGTTCACATATACCGAGGTGGCAGCCATCCTGGCGAACACGCGTGGCCCTGAGGCCAGCAAGCGCAAGGATCGCGTGAAAGATCTGCTCAACCTGCACGATGTGTACCGCGCGTTGCAGGTGGCGCGCCAACAGCGTGGTGCGGTGGATTTTGAAACCACCGAAACCCAGATCGTGTGTGATGAAAATGGCCGTATCGAGAAGATCGTACCCCGCACGCGCAACGATGCGCACAAGCTGATCGAAGAGGCGATGCTGGCTGCCAACGTCTGCAGCGCGGACTTCATTGAGCAGGGCGGCCAGCCCGGCTTGTTCCGTGTACACGAGGGCCCCACGCCTGAGAAGCAGGAAATCCTGCGCGGGTATCTCAAGGCCATGGCGGTGGGCATGTCGATCAGCGACAACCCCAAGCCCTCTGAATTCCAGGCCATTGCCGAGGCGACCAAAGAGCGGCCTGACGCGCAGCAAATTCACACCATGCTGCTGCGGTCTATGCAGCAAGCCATTTACACGCCCATCAACAGCGGTCATTTCGGCTTGGCATTTGAGGCCTACACCCACTTCACCAGCCCGATTCGCCGCTACCCAGACTTGCTGGTGCACCGGGTGATCAAGGCCATTTTGGGCAACACCCGGTACCAGTTGCCCGTGTTGCCCACCCCGGGCGAGGCCCATGCCAAGCTGGCCAAACGGCTGGCGGGGCGCGTTGCTGCCCCAGGAACCAAACCGAAAAAAGACGTCAAACCCCTAAGCCGGGAAATCCAGGCGTGGGAGGCTGCGGGCTTGCACTGCAGTGCCAATGAGCGCCGCGCCGACGAAGCCAGCCGTGATGTGGAAGCCTGGCTCAAATGCAAGTACATGCGCGAGCATCTGGGCGAGGAATACAGCGGCGTGGTCAGTGCAGCCACCAGCTTCGGCATTTTCGTGACCCTGGACGCGATGTACGTTGAAGGCCTGGTGCACATCACGGAGCTGGGTGGCGAATACTTCAAGTTCGACGAGGCCCGACAAGAGCTGCGTGGTGAGCGCACTGGCATTCGCTATGCCATCGGCACGCGCGTGCGTGTGCAGGTCAGCCGTGTGGACCTGGATGGGCGCAAGATCGACTTCCGCTTGGTGCGCGAGAACGAGGAGCTGCTCGGGCGGGCTCTCAAGGACAAGGGCGTAAGTGCCGACTCCGGCGCGCGAAAAGGTCGCTCGTACACTGGTCGAAAAGAGACTGTGGCAGCCAAGGGGCGCAAGTCCAAGCCGGAAGCGGTTGCTGATGTGGAACCTGCGGGGCGTGGTCGCGCGGCGCGCTCTCCCATCCAGTCGCTCAAGGCTGCGGTCAAGCAGGCGGCCACCTCGGGCAAATCATCCAGGGGCAAGGCCCGTAAGCCCCGGCGAGGTTGAATGCTCAGCAAGCCTGAGGGCCGCTGAGAGGGCTGGTAGAGCCAGCCCCTGCATGGGTGAAATTGGCTGGGTGCCTGGCCTCACCCGATTCTGATCCTCCGTGCCAAAGCACCGGCAGTCAGAGGCTTATCGAGAGGCCAGGCATCGGCCACTTCGCCGTGTGCAAACACGGCCCGGATAGCCGCCTGTAATGGTGGCATGCCTGCGGCCAGCCCAGCGCCGATGAGCCCCGCGAGCACATCCCCTGTGCCCGCCGTGGCCAGGCTCCCATTGCCTGTAGGATTGATGTGCGGAATGTCGTCGGGGTGGGCAACGACTGTGCCGGACCCCTTGAGAGTCACTGTGCACTGGAATTTTTCTGCCAGTTCGCGGGCCGCCATGAGCCGGTGGGCTTGCACCTGCGCGGCTGTGGTGTGCAGCAGCCGCGCTGCCTCCAGCGGATGGGGGGTGAGAACTGTGGGGCGTTGCCTGGCGCTACGTGCTGTCAGCGCCTGTTGCAGGGCACCGTCGGTGCTGATGGCGTTCAGTGCATCGGCGTCCAGCACCAGCGCCTGAGCTCGTTGCAGCACCGCGGGCAACACGGTGCGCACCGCCTGCCCGCCGCCGCAACCGCAAACCACGCTGAGGCTTTCCAGTTCGAGTGCCTCAAATCGGCGCAGCATCAGTTCGGGTTGTGTGTGGATCTCGGTGGCATGGTCTTGGTCCAGCAGGCTGACCAGCACTCGGCCCGCTCCGCCGTGCAATGCGGCGGAGCCCGCCAGCAAGGCGGCGCCGGTCATCCCCATGCCGCGCAAGGCCAGACCTTCTCCACCCACAATGGCCACATCGCCATAACTGCCCTTGTGGCTGGCATGCAGCCTGCTGCCGCGAGGGGGTGGGCCCGCCAACCAGGCGGTGGGGGGCTCGTGGTTCAGCCCGGTCTCAGCGGTAGCTCCCAGGTCGTGCCACCACACCTGCCCTGCGGCGTCCCTGCCGTGGGCGGTGAACAGTCCGGGCTTTAACGTCAACAGGCTAAGCGTGTGCTGTGCTGTGCCGGGTTTCGCTGTCGCACTGTGAGTGGAAGGCTCCAGTCCGGGTGCGTATTGGCCTGTGTCGGCGTCGAGCCCAGAGGGCACATCCACCGCCAGCACGGGGGCCGCGCTACTGCGCAGTCGTGCCAGCCAATGCGCAAGCACGGTGCCACGTGCCGAACCGGATGGTGTCTGCCTTGTGGATGACCGCACCCCAATGCCCAGCAGGGCGTCAATGCACAGGTCTTGTTCCGTCAGATCGGTGGGAGGTGTGTCGGCCCACACCATGTTCGTGCAGTGCCGGGCTTTTTCCCAGGACTGGCGCGCGTCGGGCGGTAATGTCTCGGTGGTGCCCAGCCAGCTGATGACGACTTTGCGCCCAGCGCGGGCCAAATGGTGCGCGGCCTCCAGCCCGTCTCCACCGTTATTGCCCGGGCCGCAGGCAATCCAGATCGTGCGGGCATGCGGTGCAATGGCTTGCGCCAGTTGCGCCACAGCCAGGCCCGCACGCTGCATCAAGGTGTGCGGCGCCAACTGGGCCGCCATGGCTTGCTCCAGGCGGCGTGTGGCTTCGGTGTTGAACAGGGGGTAGGTTTGGTCGGGCGTGATGCGTTGCATGGCAAGGTCTTGCAGTCCCGCAGTTCACGGGAACTGCTGTACCCGACATTGTGCGTGCTGGCTGCGCCCGTGGAGTGGGCGCAGCGTGGGTTCAGAAGCGCTGCGCTTCCAGCCCCTGCACGCTGATCTCTGGTGCGCGTTGGCTCAGCATGTCTGCCAAAGCGCGAGCGCAACCGCAGGCCAGTGCCCAGCCACCCGCTCCATGACCGGTGTTCAGCCAGATGCCGGGCAGGGCGGTGCTGCCCAGGGCGGGGGCGCCATCGGTCAGGGTGGGGCGGGCGCCGCGCCAGATTTGCAGCGGGCCTGACAACTGCGCCCCTCCCGGAAACCAGTCGTTGACGGTGCGGTACAGCTTTTGGAGCGTGGCGTGGTGGTGGGCAGCCTGGGGCGAGCCCAGCCCGGCGCCGCCGGTGATGCGCACGCGTTGGCCCTGGCGGGTGATGGTGATTTGCTCTTGTACGTCCAGTGCGCTGGTCAGCGGCGCATGGGTGGCTTCGCGCAAAGGGGCGCTTACCGAGTAGCCAAACACCGGGGCCATGGGCAGCCGAATGCCGCGCGGGCGCAGCAGTGTGTGCGAGGCTGCGCCCGCGCACACCACCACTGCATCAAAACAGCGCATATCGGGCTCGCCATTCACCCAGATTCCCGTGGGCTGGCTCGACAAGCTGGTCACCTGGGCATTGAAAACAAATTGCACCCCGGCCGCCTGCATGCCCTGGCGCAGCATTTGCGCGAACAGCCGGCAGTTGCCTGACACGGCATGGGGCAGCAACACTGCGCTGTGCAGCGGCGCCTCGGGCGAGAGACCGGGTTCTACGTGGCGCGCTGCGTCTGCGTCCATGTCTTGCACTGCCGTGCCCGCCTCGCGCATCCAGTCCAGCAGCGGCTGGTACTGCGCGCGTTGCTTGGCGGTGCGGAAAAACAGCAGTCGGCCCGTGCTGGCTTCAAAGTCCAGCTCGTGGCGCGCAGCAATCGCTTGCGTGCGTTCACGGCTGTAGCGCGCCAGGCTCTCCAGGGTGGACAGGGGCGTGTGGCTGCGGCGCCAGCGCCACAGCCAGGCCAGTTCGTGCAGCCCAGCACCCTGGGCCAGACGAATGCCGGTGTGCATGTGCCAAGGGCGCTGCGCTGTGGGGCTCGGCTTGCCCGCGATGGTGCAAGGGATGGTCAGGTAAGGCGATAACAGGCCGGCGTTGGCAAAACTGGCTTCTTCCGCTGCTGCGCTGCGTTGTTCCAGCACGGTGACTTCATGGCCGTCGTGCGCCAACTCGTATGCAGTGGTGACGCCGATGATTCCGGCGCCCACGATGGCGATCTTCATGGATTGATAGCGAAATTGGGCTCTAGCGCTTTGTAGATAAGCGCCAGCAGCTATTGTTTTTGTAGTAATTCTTCGATACGTTGGCCAACGTTCAAGACGGCATCGTCACGCCCTGCGGCGTGCCAGACCATCAAGCCCACGGGCAACTCGCCCCGCACATGGCAGGGCAGTGACAAGGCACACCCGTCCAGCATGTTGACCACGCTGGTATTGCGCAGCACCAAGGCGTTGGCCTGGAAGAAGGCTGCGTCACGCGCTTCCCCTGGGGCTACGTCAGACAGCAAGGGCGGCACGATGGCGACGGTGGGGGAGAGCAGGGCATCAAAGCCTGCAACCCGCGCTTCCATTCGCGATATCCACGCTTGCCTCGCGTGCTGCAGGTGGATGTAGTCGGCCGCGCTCACCGCTGCACCGCGCTCGATCCGGCTGCGCACGCGCGGGTCGTAGTGCTCGGCATGCCGGGCCAGCACCGGGCGATGCCAGGCGTAGCTTTCGGCGGCAGCCAGGCTGCCCTGCGCCTGCATGGGGCCCAGCTCGCCCGTTTCTGGCAAATCAATCGACTCGATCTGTGCACCAGCCTGGCGCAGCAGGTCTAGCGTGCGCTGGAAGGCTGTGCTCACGGTGCCATCCAGTGCATCGAGAAATGTATGGGTTGGCACGGCCAGGCGCCAGGCAGACAAGGGGGCCGAACTGCGGGTGACGCGGCGCGCGGCCAAAACCTCATGCACCACGATGGCATCGCGCACGCTGCGGGTCATGGCGCAGGCGGTGTCGAGGGTGGTGGACAGTGGCACGGCGCCAGTGGTGGGGACCAGTCGGGCTGTGCTTTTGAAGCCAACGATGCCGTTGAATGCGGCAGGAATGCGAATCGACCCCCCCGTGTCTGAGCCCAACGCTGCGTAGCACGCGCCACTGGCGACTGACACTGCGGCGCCGGAGGAAGACCCGCCGGGCACCCGCGCTGCCCCGGGCAGGGGGCCAAAGCGGTAGTCGAACGCGGCGGGTGTCGGGAAATGCGGGTTGGTGCCGATACCAGAGAAAGCGAATTCCACCATGTGCGTGCGCCCGACGATGCTGCCGCCGGCGGCCCGCAAACGTACTACGGCGGGCGCATCGCTGGTTGCGGTGGGTGCGTTTTGCAAGGCGAGGGAGCCTGCCGTAGTGACTTGCCCTGCCACGTCAAAAAGATCTTTGACAGAAACGGCCAGTCCAGCCAGCGGCAGGTGTGCTGTTTCTGTGTGGTGAAGGCGCTCGCGCTCGGCTTCAAAGCGCTCGGACACAAAGGCATGGGCGGCGGCGGGGGCTTGCGCCAGGCGCATGGAATCGTCCATCGCCCGGGCGGCTGTCAGTGCGCCCGCCTGCACCAAAGCCCGGGTTGCGATCAGGTCGGCTTGCATGGGTGTGCTAGAATCTTTGGGTTTTGCTGTATGCAGTGGCGCGTGGTCCTTTCGGCCTGAGCGCAGCAGTTGCGGCAAAGCCAATCGCAAACCAGCCCCGTCAAGGTGTTGTCACTTCAGCAGAAGTAACAAATTATGGGGCTGGATTTTAGACCCAACCTTTGGAGTATTTTATGTCCGTTACCATGCGCGAAATGCTGGAAGCCGGTGTCCACTTCGGTCACCAAACCCGCTTCTGGAACCCCAAGATGGCCCCCTACATCTTCGGCCATCGCAACAAGATTCACATCATCAACCTGGAAAAGTCGCTGCCACTGTTCCAGGAAGCCCAAAAGTTCGCCAAGCAACTGGCTGCCAACCGCGGCACGATCCTGATGGTCGGCACAAAGCGCCAAGCCCGTGAAATCCTGGCTACTGAAGCGCAACGCGCTGGCGTGCCTTTCGTGGACCAGCGCTGGCTGGGCGGCATGCTCACCAACTTCAAGACGGTGAAGACTTCCATCAAGCGCCTGAAGGACATGAAGGCCCAGCTGGAAACCGGCCTGGACAACCTGAGCAAGAAAGAACAACTGACTTTCAGCCGCGAAATCGCCAAGCTGGAAAAGGACATCGGCGGCATCCAGGATATGGCTGCTTTGCCTGACGCCATCTTCATCATCGACGTGGGTTTCCACAAGATCGCTGTGGCCGAAGCCAAGAAGCTGGGCATTCCTCTGATTGGTGTGGTCGATACGAACCACTCCCCAGAAGGCATCGACTACGTGATCCCCGGTAACGACGACTCGGCCAAGGCTGTGACGCTGTACGCCCGCGGCATTGCTGACGCGATCATCGAAGGCCGCGCCAACGCTGTGAACGAAGTCGTGAAGGCTGCTGCTTCGGAAAGCACCGACGAATTCGTGGAAGTGCAAGAGTCGGCTGCCTAAGCACCCGACTGCGCGACTGCGGTCGCGAAGGAAAGCGGGGCTCCTGGTTAGCCCCCTTTTTTTATCCCGAGTTTTGAATACTTTGAACTGAATACGGAAGGAACACAGATGGCTGCAATTACCGCAAGCATGGTTGCTGAACTGCGTGGCAAGACTGACGCCCCCATGATGGAATGCAAGAAGGCTCTGACGGAAGCTGATGGCGACATGGCCAAGGCGGAAGAGCTGCTGCGCGTCAAGCTCGGCACCAAGGCAGGCAAGGCCGCTTCCCGCATCACCGCTGAAGGCGTGGTCGCCAGCTTCATCGACGGCACCACGGGTGCCCTGGTGGAAGTGAACAGCGAAACTGACTTCGTGTCCAAGAACGACAGCTTCATCGCCATGGCCAAGGCCGCAGCGGAGCTGGTCGCCAAGCACAAGCCTGCCAGCATTGAAGCCCTGGGCGCTCTGGCCTACGAGCAAGACGGCTTCGGCCCCACCCTGGAAGACGTGCGCAAGGGCCTGATCGGCAAGATCGGCGAAAACATGTCGTTCCGCCGCTTCCAGTACTTCTCTGGCTCCAAGCTGGCTTCTTACCTGCACGGCTCGCGCATTGGTGTGGTCGTCGAGTTCGAAGGCGACGAAGTGGCTGCCAAGGACGTGGCCATGCACATCGCAGCCATGAAGCCCGTGGCCCTGACCAGCGCTGACGTGCCTGCTGACCTGATCGCCAAGGAGCGTTCGGTGGCCGAAGGCAAGGCTGACGAAGCCAACAAGGAACTGATCGCTGCTGGCAAGCCGGCCCAAAGCGCTGAAATCACCGCCAAGCGCATCGATGGCGCAGTGCAGAAGTACCTGAAGGAAGTCTCGCTGGCTGACCAGGTCTTTGTGAAGGCTGCTGACGGCAAGCAAACTGTGGCCCAAATGCTCAAGGCCGCCAACACCACCGTGAAGAGCTTCACGCTGTACGTGGTGGGTGAAGGCATTGAAAAGAAGGTGGACGACTTTGCCGCTGAAGTGGCTGCACAAGTGGCCGCTGCCAAGGCTGCTGCCTAATTTTTCGTCCCCGCTCAACCCCCAAACACCATCAACCATTGGAGAAATTGCCCATGACCATCGCCGCGCCAGCCCACAAGCGTATCTTGCTCAAGCTGTCCGGTGAGGCGCTGATGGGCGATGACTCCTTTGGTATCAACCGCGCCACCATCGTCCGCATGGTGGAGGAAATTGCTGATGTGACCCGCCTGGGTGTCCAGGTCGCGGTGGTGATTGGGGGGGGTAATATTTTTCGTGGTGTGGCGGGTGGCTCAGTCGGTATGGACCGAGCAACCGCTGACTACATGGGCATGCTGGCCACCGTGATGAACGCGCTGGCCCTGGCAGATGCCATGGACAAGCAGGGCCTCACCGCTCGCGTGATGTCTGCCATTGCGATTGAACAGGTGGTGGAACCCTATGTCCGCCCCAAGGCACTCCAGTACCTCGAAGAGGGCAAGGTGGTGGTGTTCGCGGCAGGCACGGGCAACCCCTTCTTCACCACGGACACGGCTGCCGCCCTGCGTGGTGCCGAGATTGGCGCTGAAGTGGTACTCAAGGCAACGAAGGTGGACGGCGTTTATACTGCCGACCCTCACAAGGATCCCACTGCCACGCGTTACACGAAGCTCAGCTTTGACGAGGCCATGTCCCGTAATCTGGGCATCATGGACGCTACCGCATTTGCCTTGTGCCGTGATCAAAAACTGCCAGTGCGAGTGTTCTCCATCATCAAGCATGGCGCCCTGCGGCGCGTGGTGATGGGCGAGGACGAAGGTACGTTGGTGTACGCCTGACCTTCCCCAAGAACCCCAGCAGTCTCGCCCCAAGGAACCCATCATGACGATTGCCGATATCAAGAAAACCGCTGAAACCAAGATGGACCAGTCCATCGCAGCGTTCAAGAACAACCTGCAAAAGATTCGCACGGGCCGTGCCAACCCTGCTTTGCTGGACAGCATTCAGGTCGAGTACTACGGCTCCATGGTGCCCCTGAGTCAGGTGGCCAACGTGACCTTGCTCGACTCGCGCACCATTAGCGTCCAGCCCTGGGAAAAGGGCATGGGCGCCAAGATTGAAAAGGCCATCCGCGAAAGCGATCTGGGTCTGAACCCTGCCTCCATGGGCGAGTTGATCCGCGTCCCCATGCCGCCCATGAGCGAAGAGCGCCGCAAGGAAATGACCAAGCTGGCCCGCAATGAGGGTGAAAGCGCCAAGATCGCCGTGCGCAACCTGCGCCGCGACGCCAATGAAGGGGTCAAGAAGCTGGTCAAGGACAAACTCGCTTCTGAAGACGACCAAAAGCGCGCAGAAGCCGACGTTCAGAAGTTCACAGACAAGCATATTGCCGAGATCGATACTTTGGTCGCGGCCAAAGAACAAGAAATCATGGCGGTCTGAGCTCCCACCGCTGGAGCTGGCTGATCGTTGACATGTCTGATTCCCCGGTGGTGCCACACCACATTGCCATCGTCATGGATGGCAACGGCCGCTGGGCCAAACGTCGTTTCCTGCCGCGTTTGGCGGGGCACAAGCAAGGGGTGGATTCGCTTCGTCGCTGCGTACGTGCGTGCGTGCAACGGGGCGTTTCCGTCCTGACCGTTTTTGCTTTCTCTTCTGAAAACTGGAATCGCCCGGCCGATGAGGTCTCGGGCCTCATGGAGCTTCTCGCGATGGCCCTGGGCCGTGAGGTTCCCCAGCTCAAAAAGGATGGCGTGCAGTTGCACTTTGTCGGCAGCCGCGAAGGTCTGTCTGCCAAAGTGAGTGAGGGCCTGGCCCAGGCGGAGGCGGCCACGGCTGACAACCACCGCCTCATCCTGAACGTGTGCTTCAACTACGGTGGCCGCTGGGACATCGCGCAAGCAGCAGCTGGCTTGGCCGCGAAGGGTATGCCGATTACCGAAGCAAGCCTGCACGCCGCCATGGGCATGTCCCACGTGCCTGACCCTGATCTGATCATCCGTACCGGCGGCGAGATGCGCATCAGCAATTTTCTGCTGTGGCAGGCCGCATACTCCGAGCTGTTTTTCAGTGACCGTCTGTGGCCCGACTTCGATGAAGCCGCCTTGGACGAGGCATTGGACTCCTTCCAATCGCGTGAGCGCCGTTTTGGCAAAACCTCTGAACAAATAGCGTCCGCGCATCGTGATCCGATGCCGGGCTGAAAGGCCCCATGCTGCTACAGCGCGTCATCACTGCCCTGGTCCTGCTGGCCATCCTGCTGCCAGCGTTGTTCTATCCCTCCATCACCCCCTTTGCCCTGGTGGTTCTGGTCTTCATGGCGGCTGGCGCCTGGGAGTGGGGGCGATTGAATGGGCGCGGCAATGCAGCCGCCTTGAGCTTGTCGGCTGTGTGCTTGGTCCTGTGTGCTGGCAGTTGGTGGGCTGGCTGGCTGGATCGCCCGTTGCCGCTGTTGTGGACGCTGGGCGGCGGGCTTTGGGTGGCATGCACCGCTTGGTTGTTGCGCGCCGGTGTACCCGGCTGGCCGCTCATTCCGGCGCCTGTGCGCATCGTTTTGGGTGTGCTGGCGCTATGGCTGGCGTGGCTTGCCGTGGTGCAGGCACGCATCCTCGGTATCAATTTCTTGTTGTCGGTGCTCACCCTGGTGTGGGTGGCTGACATCTTTGCGTATTTTGCCGGCCGGGCTTTTGGCCTGCGCTTTACCCGCAACAAGCTGGCACCCTCCATCAGTCCTGGCAAAAGCTGGGAGGGGGTTTGGGGCGGTCTGGCGGGGGTGTTGTGCCTGGCCGTGGCCTGGGTTGCGGCTGACCGTTACTTCCAGGCAGACGTCGCCAGTTTTTATACCCGCCTGTATTCCGCGGGCTGGTGGTTCTTGGCCATCGCCGTGGTGTTCATGGTGGCCATGAGTGTGGCGGGTGATCTGGTCGAATCGCTGATCAAGCGCAGCGCGGGCGTGAAGGACAGCAGCGGGCTGCTGCCCGGCCATGGGGGCGTGCTTGACCGGGTTGACGCGTTGCTGCCAACGCTTCCCCTGGCGCTGATGCTCACCCGACTTATTTCTGTATGAAGCAAAAAATCACGGTTCTGGGCTCCACAGGGTCCATCGGAAAAAACACGCTCGACGTGGTGGCGAGGCATCCGGATCGCTACGAGGTCTTTGCGCTCAGCGCGGCGACCCAGGTCGATTTGATGCTGCAGCAGTGCGCCCAATTCAAGCCCCGCTTCGCTGTCATGGCGAGCGCTCCCCATGCGCAGTTGCTGGCAGAAAAAATCAAGCAAAATAGGCTCCCAACGTCCGTCCTGCAAGCGCAAGGTGCTCTTGAAATCATAGCGTCGCACGAAGAGGTGGATGCCGTCATGGCTGCCATCGTGGGGGCTGCGGGCTTGTCGCCTTGCCTTGCTGCTGCCCGCGCGGGCAAGCGCCTGTTGCTGGCCAACAAAGAGGCGCTGGTGGTGGGGGGTAATGTGTTCATGCGCGCTGTGCGCGAGGGCGGCGCCACCCTGCTGCCCATCGACAGCGAGCATTCAGCCATTTTTCAGTGCCTGCCTGAAGATCCTGCGTGTTGGGCTGAGCGGGTGGACAGCATTTTGCTCACCGCTTCTGGCGGCCCGTTCCGTACCCGTGCGCCAGAGACCTTGGCACAGATCACCCCCGAACAGGCCTGTGCGCATCCCAATTTCTCCATGGGAAGAAAAATCTCGGTGGACTCCGCCACGATGATGAACAAGGCTTTGGAAGTCATCGAGGCCCGCTGGCTTTTTGATTTGGCGCCTGAGCAGATCAAGGTGGTGATCCATCCGCAGCAGATCATCCATTCCATGGTGCAGTTCAAAGATGCGTCCATCCTGGCGCAACTGGGCACGCCCGACATGCGTGTGCCTATCGCTTGCGGTCTGGCCTGGCCCGAACGAATCGAGAGTGGGGCCAGCCGACTGGACTTTGCAGCGCTGGCGGCCCTCACGTTTGAAGAAGCGGATGTCCGGCGCTTTCCTGGATTGCATCTGTCGTGGCAGGCATTGAACGCTCCGGAAGGCACCACGGCGGTGCTGAACGCCGCGAATGAGGTGGCGGTGGAAGCCTTCCTGACGGGCAAACTGCGTTTTGACCATATCCATGCGGTCAACCTTGCAACTTTGGACGCGGTGCAGCCCTCCAAGCCGGATTCGCTGGAGTCCTTGCTGGCGCTGGATGCCGCCGCTCGTGTGGCAGCGCAACGTGCGGCCGCTGCTCTGGCGCTTTGACTGACTGTTTCTTCAGGAGCGTCTCATGCTGACCGTTGTTGCTTTTTTCGTGGCTCTGGGGCTTCTCATCGCCATCCATGAATATGGGCATTACCGGGTGGCGGTTGCCTGCGGTGTCAAGGTGTTGCGCTTTTCTGTGGGGTTTGGCAAACCGCTGTTCACCTGGAAGGGCAAGGGCTCCGATACGGAGTTTGTCATTGGCCTGTTCCCTTTGGGGGGGTATGTCCGCATGCTGGACGAGCGTGAGGCCCCTGTGGATCCTCACGAGCGCCACCTGGCGTTCAATACCCAGCCGTTGCGCTCCCGCGCTGCGATTGTTGCTGCTGGTCCTCTGGCCAACCTGCTGCTGGCTGTGTTGCTGTATTCCATCGTCAATTGGGGTGGCGTGCAAGAGCCCAAAGCCGTGTTATCGAGCCCTGTTGCCGGCTCGGTGGCAGACAAGGCCGGTTTGGTGGGGGGTGAGCTGGTGCGCCGGGCTGCGACGGGCGATGACGAGCTGGTACCGATGCGTTCGTTTGAAGAGCTGCGCTGGGTATTGACCCAAGGCGCCCTGGACGGCGAGCGTGTGCGCCTGGAGCTGCAAAACACCCCCAACAGTTCCCCGCGCGAAGTGGTGATGGATCTGTCTGTGCTGGATGTGCGCGATGCCGATGCCCAGCTCTTTAGAAAAATTGGAGTGATGGCCCCATGGACGCGCCCATCCATCGGCGAAGTCATGCCAGGGGGAGCTGCTGAGCGTGCGGGGCTGCGCAACGGCGACGTGGTGCGCCGGGTAGGCAACACCAATGTGGTGGACGGAATGCAGCTGCGCGAGCTGATTCGCTCGTCGGTGCAAGAGGGCAAAGTGGCTCCACAGATCTGGATGGTGGAGCGCGGTGGGCAGATGCTGGAGTTGGAGGTGGTCCCAGATAACGTCACGGACGGCAGCGTCTCCGTGGGGCGGATCAATGCCTATGTGGGGGATAGCCCCGAGATGGTTGAGGTGGACTACGGGCTGTGGGAGGGGCTGGCCCGGGGCTTTGAGCGTACCTGGGATGTGTCAACTCTCACCTTGCGCATGATGGGGCGCATGCTGACTGGCGAGGCATCCCTCAAGAACCTCAGCGGCCCTTTGACCATTGCTGACTATGCAGGCCGCTCCGCCGAGATGGGATTGATGCAGTACCTTGCCTACCTCGCGCTCATCAGCGTGAGCCTGGGCGTGCTGAACCTGTTACCTCTGCCAGTGCTCGATGGAGGGCACCTGATGTATTATCTTTGGGAGGGAGTCACTGGCAAAAGTGTCTCCGACACCTGGATGGAATACCTCCAGCGTGGCGGCGTGGCAGTGCTTGCCTTGATGATGTCTATCGCTCTTTTTAACGATATCTCCCGATACCTCGCCAAACTTCTGGCCGTATTTGCCTAGCCATATCGGCTTCAGTTCCATTCATGAAAAAACACATCACTCGCCTTGGCGTGCGCACCGCCTCTGCCGTTGCAGCCATGGTATTTGTTGCCAACGCTGCGTGGGCCCTGGAGCCTTTCAAGGTTCAGGACATCCGCGTGGAAGGCCTGCAGCGCGTGGAACCGGGAACCATCTTCGCTTCCATGCCGCTGCGCGTGGGCGACGATTACAACGATGACAAGGGCGCTGCGGCCATCCGCGCGCTGTTTGCCCTGGGGCTTTTCAAGGACGTGCGCCTAGAAGCGTCCGGCAACGTTCTTGTGGTGGTGGTGGAAGAGCGTCCCACCATTGCCGACGTGGAGTTTGCGGGCACGCGTGAATTCGACAAGGAAGTCCTCAAGAAAGCCATGCGGGATGTGGGTCTGACCGAAGGTCGTCCATTCGACAAGGCGCTGGCCGACCGAGCGGAGCAGGAGCTCAAGCGCCAGTACATCAACCGCAGCCTGTACGGCGCTGAAGTCGTCACCACCGTCACGCCCATTGAGCGCAATCGGGTGAATCTGACATTCACGGTGGTGGAAGGCGAGCCCGCACGCATCAAGGAAGTTCGCGTCAACGGCAACAAGGCCTTCAGTGAGTCCACCCTGAAGGGTTTGTTTGACCAGGATACGGGCGGCTGGCTCAGCTGGTACACCAAGTCTGACCGCTACTCGCGCACCAAGCTCAATGCTGACCTGGAAACGCTGCGCTCCTACTACCTGCAGCGCGGCTATCTTGAGTTCCGCGTGGATTCCACACAGGTGGCGATTTCTCCCGACAAGCAGGACATTACCATCACCGTCAACGTCACGGAAGGTGAGCGGTTTGTGGTGGCTGGCGTCAAGCTCGAAGGCAATTACCTGGAGCGTGAAGACGAGTTCAAGTCGCTGGTTTCCATCCGTGCGGGCGAGCCTTACAACGCTGACCAGGTGGCAGAAACCACCAAGGCGTTTTCGGAGTACTTCGGCCGCTTCGGGTTTGCGTTTTCCCGTGTCGAGGCGGTGCCAGAAATTGACCGTGAAAACAACCGCGTGACGCTGGTGTTGCAGGCCGAGCCTTCACGCCGCGCCTATGTGCGCAAGATCAACGTGAGCGGCAACAACCGCACGCGTGATGAAGTGATTCGCCGTGAATTCCGCCAATATGAAGCAGCCTGGTATGACGGTGAGCGCATTCGCTTGTCCCGCGACCGCGTGGACCGCTTGGGCTTTTTCACCGAAGTGAATGTGGAGACCCAGGATGTACCAGGCGCTCCCGACCAGGTGGATCTCGTGGTCAATGTGACCGAGAAGCCCACCGGTTCGCTGCAATTGGGCGCAGGTTTCTCCAGTGCCGAAAAGGTTGCGTTGTCGTTCGGTATCAAGCAGGAAAATTTCTTTGGCTCGGGCAACTACCTGGGTATCGACGTCAACACCAGCAAGTACCGCCGTACCCTGGTGTTCAGCACCACCAACCCCTATTTCACCCAGGACGGCATTTCGCGCACGGTGGATTTGTACTACCGCACCGACAAGCCTTATGTAAACCAGGGCGGTAACTACGAGCTGGTGACCACGGGTGCGTCGATGCGCTTTGGTATCCCGTTCAGTGAGACAGACACGGTCTTCTTTGGTGGTGGCTTTGAGCAGACCCAGATCAAGGCAGGTACCAATATCCCAGCCACCTATCTGGCCTATGCCAATACGTATGGCGCTACCAGCAACTCCATTCCCCTGACCGTTGGCTGGTCGCGCGACGACCGTGACAGCGCCTTGGCGCCTAACTCCGGGCGTTACCAACGTCTGAACTCGGAGTGGTCCGTGGCGGGTGATGCGCGCTATGTGCGGGGCAACTACCAGTACCAGCAGTACATCCCGCTGAACAAGCGCTTCACCGTGGCGTTCAACGGGGAACTGGGCTACGGCAAGGGGCTGAATAGCCGTCCGTTCCCGGTGTTCAAGAACTTCTATTCGGGCGGCTTGGGCTCGGTGCGCGGCTTCGACCAGGGTACCCTGGGTCCGCGTGACGTGACCGGCGCTTCCTTGGGTGGCCCGAAGAAGGTGACCCTCAATGCCGAGGTGATCGCACCATTCCCAGGCGCTGGCAATGACCGTACGCTGCGTGTGTTCACTTTCGTGGACGTGGGCAATGTGTACGGTGAAAACCAGAAGGTGACTTTCAGCGACATGCGGGCCTCTGCAGGGCTCGGTTTGAGCTGGATCTCGCCCTTGGGGCCGCTGCGCCTTGCCTTTGCCCAGCCAGTGCGTAAGTTCGCTGGCGATAAAATCCAGAAACTGCAATTCCAGATTGGAACGTCTTTCTAATGAAATCCCTTTTCCGTCAGACATCTTTGGCCCTGTTGATCGGTACTGCTGCGTTGGCCACCTCGGTTCAGGCGCAAGAGTTCAAGGCAGGTTTTGTCAATACGGATCGCATCTTCCGTGAAGCCAACACAGCCAAGACAGCGCAAGCCAAGCTGGAGCAGGAATTCGCCCGCCGCGAGAAAGAACTGGTGGACATCGGCAATTCCCTGAAGTCCGCCACCGAGAAGTTCGAGCGCGAAGCCCCCACGATGGCTGAGAGCCAGCGCACGACACGCCAGCGCCAGCTGGTGGACCAAGACCGCGACTTTCAGCGCAAGCGCCGTGAGTTCCAGGAAGACCTGAGCGCCCGCAAGAATGAAGAGCTGGCACAGGTGCTGGAACGCGCCAACCGGGTTGTCAAGCAAGTGGCCGAGGCTGAGAAGTACGACGTCATCCTGCAGGAAGCCGTCTACATCAACCCCAAGCACGACATCACCGACAAGGTGATCAAGGCTTTGAATGCGGCCAAATAGTTGGACGCAGCAGGTGGTGGCGTGAGCTTGCTACTGGGGCACATCGTTGATGTGCTGGGGGGCTCGCTGGAGGGCGGTGCAAATGACACCCCCATCCACCGCATAGCGCCACTGGAGTTTGCGGGGCCGGGTGACATCAGTTTTCTGAGTCACCCGCGCTACCAACAACAACTGGCCGCCTCACAGGCGGCCTGTGTCATTGTGGCGCCCGCCATGCGCGATGCCGCCTTGGCGCGTGGCGCATGCATCGTGGTGGACAACCCCTACGTGTATTTCGCACGGGTCACGCAGCTTTGGAAGCAGCGGCACATGCCTGCGCGTAGCGCGGGGGTCCACCCCAGTGCGGTGGTAGATCCCTCGGCGCAGATTCACCCTACGGCGACTGTCGGGCCTCTGTGCGTGGTCGAACGCGGCGCTGTGGTAGGTGAAGGCTCGGTGCTCACGTCCCGGGTCACGCTGGGCGAAAACTGCCAGGTCGGTGCGCGTTGCCTGCTGCATCCGGGGGTGGTCATCGGCGCAGACGGTTTTGGCTTTGCTCCCCACCAGGGGGCTTGGGTCAAGATCGAACAGCTGGGGGCCGTGCGCATTGGTGACGATGTGGAAATCGGCGCCAACACGTGCATCGATCGTGGAGCTCTGCAGGACACGGTGATTGAAGACGGTGTGAAGCTCGACAACCTCATTCAGATCGGGCACAACGTGCGCATCGGTCGCCACTCGGCCATGGCCGGGTGCGTGGGGGTGGCGGGCAGTGCAACGATTGGCGCCCATTGCACCGTGGGTGGGGGTGCCATCGTGCTGGGTCATCTGGAGCTGGCGGACAACGTGCACGTGTCGGCGGCAACGGTGGTGACCCGCTCGCTCACGCGGGCAGGCCAGTACACGGGCATGTTCCCCATCGACGACAATGCGAAGTGGGAAAAGAACGCTGCAACACTGAAACAACTGCACAGTCTGCGCGAGCGCATCAAGGCGCTTGAGCAGGCTCTTAAAGCAGCATGAACGGAAGAACAACTCGATGATGGATATTCACGCAATTCTCAAGCAACTGCCCCACCGCTACCCGTTTTTGCTGGTGGACCGTGTGCTTGAGCTCCAGCGCAATGAGCGCATTCTGGCCATCAAGAATGTGACCTTCAACGAGCCATATTTCATGGGCCATTTCCCAGGCCGCCCTGTGATGCCCGGGGTGCTGATTCTGGAAGCCCTGGCCCAGGCTGCGGGCCTGCTGGCGTTTGATGCCATGGGCCAGGTGCCGGATGAGAACAACATCTACTACTTCGTTGGCATTGATGGTGCGCGCTTCAAGCGGCCCGTGGAGCCCGGTGATCAACTGCACCTGGAGATCACGATCGATCGCGTGCGCGCCGGTATCTGGAAGTTCAAGGGCGTGGCCCGCGTGGGCGACGAAGTGGCTTGCGAAGCCGAGCTGATGTGCACCATGCGTGCCGTGGGTTGATGTTGACCGACCGTGAGCAATATCCACGCAACCGCCATCGTTGACCCTGCCGCCCGCATTGACCCGACGGCGACGATTGGGCCCTATGCGGTGATCGGCCCTGAGGTTTCCATTGGTGCGCGCACTACGGTGGGCGCCCACTGTGTGATCGAGGGGCGCACCACCATCGGCGAGGACAACCGGATCTTCCAGTTCGCTTCGCTGGGCGCTCAACCTCAAGACAAGAAATATGCAGGTGAGCCGACCGAACTGGTCATCGGCCACCGCAACACCATTCGCGAGTTCTGCACGTTCAATACCGGCACTGTGCAAGACCGTGCGGTCACGCGGGTGGGAGACGACAACTGGATCATGGCCTACGTGCACATTGCGCACGATTGCCAGGTGGGGAACCAGACCACCTTGGCCAACAACACGACCTTGGCAGGCCATGTGGACGTGGGCGACTGGGCCACGGTGGGCGGCCTCACGGGCGTGCTGCAACGCATGCGCATTGGCGCCCACACCATGATTGGCTTTGCAAGCCATGTGGGCAAAGATGTGCCGCCCTTCATGGTGGTGGACGGCAACCCGCTGGCTGTGCGCGGTGTCAACTTGGTGGGTTTGCGCCGCCGCGCTTTCTCCGATGAGCGCATTGCGGCCATCCGCGAAATGCACAAGCTGCTGTACCGCCAGGGGCTGACGCTGGAGCAGGCGCGCGCCGCCATCATGGCGCTGCCCGAGAAGATGCCGCAGGCGCGGGACGATGTGGCGTTGATGGACGCCTTCATCGCGGGCTCCAGCGCAGGCATTGCCCGCTGAGGGAGTGTTGATGGCATCCCATCCTTGCATCGCAATGGTGGCGGGCGAGGCCTCTGGCGATTTGCTGGCAGGCCTGCTGCTCGATGGCCTACAGGCCCGCTGGCCCGAATTACAAGCCAAAGGTATTGGCGGCCCTCAGATGGCCCGCCGGGGCTTTGAATGCCTGTGGCCCAGCGAAAAGCTGGCCGTGCATGGCTACAGCATGGAAGTGCTGCGCCGCCTGCGCGAGTTGCTGGGCATTCGCAAACAACTGCGCGAGCGATTGCTGCGTGAACGCCCTGGAGTGTTCATTGGCGTAGACGCCCCGGATTTCAACCTGGGGCTGGAGGCAGACCTGCGCGCTGCGGGCATCAAAACGGTGCACTTTGTGTGCCCCTCGATCTGGGCCTGGCGCGCCGAGCGCGTGGAGAAAATCCGGCGCAGCGCCGACCATGTCTTGTGCATCTTCCCGTTCGAGCCTGAATTGTTGGCCAGGCACGGTATTGCGGCGACTTACGTGGGGCATCCGCTGGCCAATGTCATCCCCCGGGTGCCAGACCGCGCTGGTGCGCGCGCCGCGCTGGGCTTTGCCCCTGAAGACGAGGTGCTGGCCATTTTGCCGGGCAGCCGCTCGGCCGAGGTGCAGTACATTGCTCCACCCTTCTTTTCGGCTGCAGCGCTTATCCATCAAGCGCGGCCAGCTACAAAATTCATAGTACCTGCCGTTCCGTTGTTGCAGGCGCGTATCGAGGAATTGGTGCGCTCTGCCGGGCTGGAGGGGGCCGTGCGCGTAGTCACCGGGCAGTCCCACACGGTGCTGGCGGCATGCGATGCGACCCTGATTGCCAGCGGCACGGCCACGCTGGAGGCCGCGCTGTTCAAGCGCCCCATGGTGATTGGCTACCACATGCACCCGTTGAGCTGGTGGCTCATGCGCCGCAAGCAACTGCAGCCGTGGGTGGGCTTGCCCAATATCCTGTGCGGTGAATTCGTGGTGCCCGAGCTGATCCAGGACGCTGCTACCCCCGAGGCCCTGTGCGCGGCCACCCTGCAATGGCTGCAGGCCCGTGAACAACAGCCCGAAAAAATCCAGGCCCTGGAGCAGCGCTTTGATGCCCTGCACGAAAGCCTGCAACGCAACACCTCCCAACTAGCCGCCCATGCGATCGAAAAAGTCCTCGCTGCCTGAGCAGGTCAGTTTGCCCTGGCACCCGCCCGGCTTGGTTGCGGGTGTGGACGAGGCTGGGCGTGGTCCGCTGGTGGGCCCCGTGGTCGCGGCGGCCGTCATCCTGGACGATCTGCGTCCGATTGCCGGCTTGGCGGATTCGAAAAAGCTCACCGAAGCCCGGCGCGAAAAGCTGTTTGATGAAATCCGTGCCAAGGCCTTGTGCTGCAGCATTGCCGAGGCCAGCGTGGAAGAAATCGACCAGCTCAACATCCTTCAAGCCACCATGCTGGCCATGCGCCGTGCGGTGCAGGGCCTGCGCCTGAAACCCGTGATGGTGCTGGTCGATGGCAACCGCATTCCCCCCCTCGATATTCCGGCCGAGGCCATCGTCAAAGGCGATGCGTTGGTGCAGTCCATTTCTGCGGCGTCCATCTTGGCCAAGGTGCACCGTGACCGCTGGTGCCGCCAGGTGCACGAGCAGTACCCGCAATATGGTTTTGCCGGACACAAAGGTTACGGCACCGCGGCCCACATGGCGGCGCTGCAGGCCCATGGGGCTTCGATCTATCACCGTCGCTCCTTTGCGCCAGTGGCCAAGGTGCTGGCTTCGGCCGCAGAAAGAACGCCTGCATGACATCCTCCGCCGTCACCCTGATCCAGTCGCGCGACAACGCGTTGGTCAAAGACCTGCGCCGCCTGGCGCAAGACACCACGGCTTACCGCAAGCATGGCCGGGTCTGGCTGGAGGGTGACCACCTCTGCCGCGCCGCGCTGGAGCGTTCCGTGCGCCCGGCCATGGCCGTTTTTTCAGAGTCTTATTGGCCGCAATGGCAGCACGAGAAAGCGCTGACAGCTATCAAAATCGTAGTGATGCCAGATGCGCTTTTCAAGGACATCAGCGGGCTGGAATCGCCGGCGGGCATGGGCTTTCTTTGGGATCTGCCTGCTGCGCAGCCGCTGGACGCGATGGCCGCCACGGTCGTGCTGGATCGCGTGCAGGATGCGGGCAATGTGGGCTCCATCTTGCGCAGCGCCTCTGCGTTTGGCTTTCGGCAGGTGCTGGCCGTCAAAGGCAGTGCGGCCCTGTGGTCGCCCAAGGTGTTGCGCGCCGGCATGGGGGCCCACTTTGCACTGAACCTGGTCGAAGGCGTGAGCGAGGAAGACCTGGCTGCGCTGCAGGTGCCACTGGTGGTGACCAGCTCCCACGGCGGCAGCTACCTGCACCAGGCCGATCTGCCCTGGCCCTGTGCCTGGGTCATGGGGCACGAAGGGCAGGGCGTGGCCCCGTCGCTGGAAGCCCGCTCATCCTTGCGCATCCGCATCGCGCAACCTGGCGGTGAAGAGTCTTTGAACGTGGCGGCTGCGGCAGCCATCTGCCTGCACGCCAGCGGGGCTGCGCGTTGAGGTAACCGCCCTTGCCCAGGCAGCCCGTGGGGCAAATCACGGTTTTGTTACCGGAAATCCATGTTGCGGCGCATCATTTTGCATCGTGGTTTAGAGGTGTGCGGGTATAATCGGGGGCTTTTCTCGCAACAGCGTCGCCCGACCGCACCCAAAGCAATAACCCATCTGAGAGCAGCCATTGGCACTCGCCCTGCGAGTGGCTAGCAGGCGCCGGGCGACCGTAACCATCCGGAGAACCCAGTGCTTTTGTCTATCCAGGGAACCTTCCCGCCCGCCATCCTGGCGCTCGCAGACGGCACGGTCTTTATCGGCAATTCGATCGGTGCCACCGGCACCACCGTCGGCGAAGTGGTTTTCAACACCGCTATCACCGGCTACCAGGAAATCCTCACTGACCCCAGCTACTGCCAGCAGATCGTCACCCTGACGTACCCGCACATCGGCAATTACGGGGTCAACGCAGAGGACGTCGAAGCTGACAAGGTCCACGCCGCAGGCCTCATCATCAAAGATCTGCCATTGCTGGCCAGCAACTTCCGCCAGACGGAAACGCTGTCGCAGTACTTGGTGCGCGAGAACACCGTTGCCATCGCCAACATCGACACCCGCAAGCTCACCCGCTTGCTGCGCAGCAAAGGCGCGCAAAACGGCGCGATTGTTGGCCTGGCTGCCGGTCAGGCGGTCACGCAGGCGCTGATCGACGACGCGGTTGCCAAAGCCAAGGCTGCTCCCAACATGGCGGGCCTGGACTTGGCCAAGGTGGTCACTACTGCCCAGCGTTACGAGTGGACGCAGACCGAGTGGAAGCTCGGCTCGGGCTACGGTGAGTTGACAGCCCCGCAGTTCCACGTGGTCGCATACGACTTCGGCGTGAAGAAGAACATCTTGCGCATGCTGGCCGAACGTGGCTGCAAGGTCACTGTGGTGCCTGCAAAGACGCCCGCTGCCGATGTGTTGGCGCTGAACCCCGATGGCGTGTTCCTCTCCAACGGCCCCGGCGACCCAGCGCCTTGCGACTACGCCATTGAAGCTGCTCGTACGCTGATGGACAGCGGAGTGCCCACCTTCGGTATCTGCCTGGGCCACCAGATCATGGCCCTTGCCTCCGGCGCCAAGACCTTCAAGATGGCCAATAGCCACCATGGTGCCAACCACCCTGTGAAGGATCTGGATACTGGCCGTGTCAGCATCACCAGCCAGAACCACGGTTTTGCGGTGGACATGGATTCGCTGCCCGCCACGCTGCGCCCCACCCACATCAGCCTGTTTGACGGCACGCTGCAAGGCCTGGAGCGCACCGACAAGCCTGCCTTCTGCTTCCAGGGTCACCCCGAAGCATCGCCCGGCCCGCACGATATCGCCTACCTGTTTGACCGCTTCACCCGCGCGATGCAGGCTGCAAAAGCCGCGTAAGCGGATCGCTCCGAGAAGGTCCTGTTCTATGAAGTTGTTCAGTTTTCCGGCGGCTTCGCTTGAAAAAGCGATCCACAAGCGCGTTCTGACCTTGCCCTCTCCTCACAAGGAGTGGTTCACCGAACGCTGGGCGCAAAAGCCCTACAAAAAGGCGTTTGTGGAAAACAAGGCGATGCCGCTCGTGACCTTGGTGGCCAAAGGCAAAACCTGGGACGACGCCACGTTTGCCGAAGCCATGCAGGACTGGGACGTCACCTTTTATGAGGCCGAAACCGAGGTGCTGCGCCCGCTGATTCAGGGCGACGGTCTTCTGCAGTTGATGCAAAAGAACCTGCCGCCCGAGCGCGTACAGGCCCTTCTCGACAAGCTGACACTGCGGCGCGACGCGATTGCCGCCGCCTCCACCACCAGCCCGGAGGCCCCTGCCTCCCAGGGCCAATGAACACCGCACCATGCCAAAACGTACCGACATAAAAAGCATTCTCATCATCGGCGCTGGCCCGATCATCATCGGCCAGGCCTGTGAGTTCGACTACTCCGGCGTGCAGGCCTGCAAGGCCCTGCGCGAAGAAGGCTACAAGGTCATTCTGATCAACAGCAACCCCGCGACGATCATGACCGACCCGGCCACGGCCGACGTCACCTACATCGAGCCCATCACCTGGCAGACGGTCGAGAAGATCATCGCCAAGGAACGCCCCGATGCCATCCTGCCTACCATGGGCGGCCAGACCGCGCTGAACTGCGCGCTGGACCTGTGGCGCAACGGCGTGCTCGACAAATACAAGGTCGAGCTGATCGGCGCCACGCCCGAAGCCATCGACAAGGCCGAAGACCGCCTGAAGTTCAAGGACGCCATGACCAAGATTGGTCTGGGCTCTGCACGTTCAGGCATTGCGCACAGCATGGAAGAAGCCTGGGCGGTGCAGAAGAACGTGGGTTTCCCCACGGTGATCCGTCCCAGCTTCACGCTGGGTGGCACAGGCGGCGGTATTGCCTACAACCCCGAAGAGTTTGAGACCATCTGCAAGCGCGGCCTGGAAGCCTCGCCCACCAACGAGCTGCTGATCGAAGAGTCGCTGCTCGGCTGGAAGGAGTACGAGATGGAAGTGGTGCGCGACAAGGCGGACAACTGCATCATCATCTGCTCCATCGAGAACTTGGACCCGATGGGCGTGCACACGGGCGACTCGATCACCGTGGCCCCAGCGCAGACGCTGACCGATAAGGAATACCAGATCATGCGCAACGCCTCTTTGGCGGTGCTGCGTGAAATTGGTGTGGACACCGGCGGCTCCAACGTGCAGTTCTCGGTGAACCCGAAGGACGGCCGCATGATCGTCATCGAGATGAACCCACGCGTGTCGCGTTCGTCGGCGCTGGCTTCCAAGGCCACGGGCTTCCCGATTGCCAAGGTCGCGGCCAAGCTGGCCGTGGGCTACACGCTCGATGAACTCAAGAACGAAATCACGGGCGGCGCAACGCCTGCATCGTTCGAGCCATCGATCGACTACGTGGTGACCAAGATTCCACGTTTTGCGTTCGAAAAATTCCCTACTGCCGACAGCCGCCTGACCACACAGATGAAGTCTGTGGGCGAGGTCATGGCCATGGGCCGCACCTTCCAGGAATCCTTCCAGAAAGCCCTGCGCGGCCTGGAAGTGGGCGTGGACGGCATGAACGAAAAGACCCAAGACCGCGAGACGCTAGAAAAAGAGCTGGGCGAGCCTGGCCCCGAGCGTATCTGGTACGTGGGTGACGCGTTTGCCATGGGCCTGTCGGTGGACGAGGTGCATGACCTCACCAAGATCGACAAGTGGTTCCTGGTGCAGATCGAGCAGATCGTGAAGATCGAACTCGACATCGACAAGCTCGTCGCCGAGAAGGGTGAGGGCGCCCTGGCTGCGCTGGACGCTGCCACGCTGCTCACCCTCAAGCAAAAGGGCTTCTCGGATCGCCGCTTGGCCAAGCTGCTCAAGACCACCGAAAAAGCGGTGCGCGAAGCACGCCGTGCACACCAGGTGCGCCCTGTGTACAAGCGCGTGGACACCTGTGCCGCAGAGTTCGCCACCAACACGGCATACCTGTACTCGACCTACGAGGCTGCGCCTTACGGCGCCGCCGCGGAATGCGAAGCCGCACCTACCGGCAACAAGAAGATCATGGTGCTGGGCGGTGGCCCGAACCGCATCGGTCAGGGCATCGAGTTCGATTACTGCTGCGTTCATGCCGCGCTTGCCATGCGCGAAGACGGCTATGAAACCATCATGGTCAACTGCAACCCTGAGACCGTGTCCACCGACTACGACACCTCCGACCGCCTGTACTTCGAGCCCGTCACGCTCGAAGACGTGCTGGAGATCGTGGACAAGGAAAAGCCGGTCGGCGTGATCGTGCAGTACGGCGGCCAGACGCCGCTCAAGCTTGCTTTGGGGCTCGAAGCCGAAGGCGTACCAATCATCGGCACCACGCCCGACATGATTGACGCCGCCGAAGACCGCGAGCGCTTCCAGAAGCTGCTGGGCGACCTGGGCCTGCGCCAGCCGCCCAACGCTACTGCACGCACTGAAGCCGAAGCACTGGAAAAAGCCGCCGCCCTGGGCTACCCCCTGGTGGTGCGCCCCAGCTACGTGCTGGGTGGCCGCGCGATGGAAATCGTGCACGAGCAGCGCGACCTGGAGCGCTATATGCGCGAAGCCGTCAAGGTGAGCAACGACTCGCCCGTGCTGCTGGACCGCTTCTTGTCTAACGCCATCGAGTGCGATGTGGACTGCGTGCGTGACTCCGCTGGTGTCACCTTCATTGGTGGCGTGATGGAGCACATCGAGCAGGCAGGGGTGCACAGCGGTGACTCCGCCTGCTCGCTGCCCCCGTACTACCTGTCGCAGCCGACCATCGACGAGATCAAGCGCCAGACTGCGGCTATGGCGGCCGGCCTGAATGTGGTGGGTCTGATGAACGTGCAGTTCGCCATCCAGGAAGTGGACGGCAAGGACGTGATCTACGTGCTGGAAGTGAACCCCCGCGCCTCGCGCACGGTGCCGTTCGTTTCCAAGGCCACTGGCATCCAGTTGGCCAAGGTGGCGGCACGTTGCATGGCCGGCCAAACCCTGGCTTCGCAAGGCATCACCAAGGAAGTCACACCGCCGTACTTCAGCGTGAAGGAAGCCGTGTTCCCGTTCGTCAAGTTCCCTGGCGTGGACACCATCCTCGGCCCCGAGATGAAGTCCACCGGTGAAGTGATGGGCGTGGGCAAGACCTTTGGCGAAGCCTTCGTGAAGAGCCAGCTGGGCGCGGGCACCAAGCTGCCTACCTCAGGCAAGGTGTTCCTCACGGTGAAGAACAGCGACAAGCCACGCGCGGTGGACATCGCCCGCCAGCTGGTGGCTCTGGGCTTTGAACTGGTGGCCACCAAGGGTACTGCAGCCGCGATTGCCGAGGCTGGCGTGCCTGTGGCAGTGGTGAACAAGGTGACTGAAGGCCGTCCGCACATCGTGGACATGATCAAGAACAACGAGATTGTCATGGTCATCAACACGGTGGAAGAGCGCCGCAACGCGATTGCTGATTCGCGCGCGATCCGTACCTCTTCGCTGCTGGCCCGCGTGACTACCTTCACCACCATTTTTGGTGCCGAGGCGGCTGTCGAGGGCATGAAGTACCTGGACAAACTCGACGTGTATTCGGTGCAGGAACTGCACGCCCAGCTGGCAGCCTGACCGGGTTTTCGCGGTGGCTTTTGCTGCCGCAAACACGGCATAATCGCCGCTGAACAAACACCGCCGCGCGGCAACGTGCGGCGGTTTCCTTTTTAGGGTCGTCCATGTCTGCAGGCTGTTGGGCCTTGCGGGCGGAACCTATTGCTGCAGCCCATTCAATTGGGCTGCATTTGACTTATGGAGAGTGACAAGAATGGCCACCATTCCAATTACCAAGCGCGGCGCTGAAAAGCTCAAGGAAGAGCTGCACCGCCTCAAGACCATCGAGCGTCCCGCCGTGATCACGGCCATTGCCGAAGCCCGTGCGCAAGGCGATTTGAGCGAAAACGCCGACTACGATGCCGCCAAGGATCGCCAAGGCTTCATTGAAGGCCGCATTCAGGAGATTGAAGGCAAGCTCTCCGTCGCCCAGGTGATCGACCCCAGTGCCGTGGATGGCGGCGGCAAGGTGGTGTTTGGTGCCACGGTCGAGCTGGAGGATGAAGATACGGGCGACCTGGTGAAGTACCAGATCGTGGGGGAAGATGAGGCGGATCTGAAGCAGGGCCTCATCAACATTTCCAGCCCCATTGCCCGCGCGTTGATCGGCAAGGAAGAGGGCGACACCGCTGAAGTGCAGGCGCCCGGCGGTATCCGCCGCTACGAGGTCGTCGCGGTCAGCTACGTGTGAGGCCAGGGCTGTGACAGGGCGCCTTTCATTCTTGGCTGCCGCCTTGTGGTGGGGCAGCCTCACCACCGTGGGGCTGCTGGTGGTGCCCATGTTGTTTGCACACCTGCCCACGCCTGCCACGGCAGGAACCATGGCTGCCAAGCTGTTTGCGGCGCAGACCTGGGTGTCTGTCTGCTGCGCTTTGCTCCTGTTACTGCTTTCAAGACCAAAAGGGGCTGTAGCGCTCTATCCATGGGCGCAAGCAGCTATGCTTTTCATAGTAGGCGGCATGCTGCTCGCCTTGGTGTCGCAATACGGCGTAGCCCCCCGCATCGTGGCGAGGCAGGATTTGCGGCTTTGGCACACCGTTGGTTCGGTGCTGTATGGCTTGCAGTGGCTGTGTGCTTTGGTGGTGCTACTGAAGATGCGACTGCTGGGTGCGGTATTGCACGACAGTGCCCTGCTGCCGTCGGGCAGCCCCGATGACCCGGCTGGTGCTTGATACACCTTTGCACCAGTAGGCTTGGAGCCATAAAAAAACCGCCGTTCAGGCGGTTTTTTTGGTGAGTTTCATCAACTCATTCTTTCCAGTGCTCTGCAACCCAGGTGGCAGGCTTGATGTAACGGAACCTGCGGTTGCGTCGCCCTGCCAGTGCGTCAGGCGGGTTGCATTCACCATGAAAAATCACGATGCGCGCATCCGGTGGCACAAACGGCGCCTTCCAATAATTGGTGGGCCAGGCAGGAATACCGTGGTATTTGAAGCTGGGACACCAGCTTGCAGGCCAGTACTGCAACTTGCCTTGCTTGTGCAAAAAGTCCGACAGGTAGGCCTGCTCATTGCGGAACTTCTGGCGAATTTCGGCAAAGTGGCCGCGAAAGTATTCAAGCACGTCGGGGTGCGCGCCCAATTCAAAACGGTACACCGACGAATTGCCGGTAATGCGCCATGGGCGCTTGTAATCGTGAATGATCAGGAACTCGCCCGGCTGGGTAAAAAAGTCATCCAGGCTTCCGGTGACGACCACGTCCACGTCCAGGAACAGGGCGGTGCCTCGCAGGCCGTAAAGGTCTGCGCTGAAGGTGACGAGTTTGGTCCAGCCACGCTCTGGAATGCCGGGGGGCAAATCCAGAGGAGGAATGGGCTTGCATTCCACTTCGCTGCGAATGCCGCTGGCATCATCGGTCAGGCATACAAACCGGAAGTCGCCGCTCAGGTGGCGGCGAACCATGGCGTACAGCCGGTTGACGTATTCGGGGCCGTACTTCTTGCCCCACTTCATGCAGATGATGTGGCGCTCGTGACCCGCTTGTCCGTGTCCTGGCATGGGGTCAGTCGGCTTGGCGCTTTTTGATGGACTTTTGCTTGGGCTTCGCGCGCTTGATCTGGCCGCCGGAGGTCAGGCGTTGGTTGCCCAGCACGCGCAGCTGCTTGATCTCGGGGCGCTGGCCACCACGTTTGCTGAACTTGAGCACCTTCACATCGCGGGGGCCGGGCATGCGGTCTTCGTCCACGGTGCGTTCCTTGGGAGGAATGGGGCGCCACAACACCAGCAGCTTGCCGATATGCTGGATGGGGGCGGCATTGAGTTCAGCGGCCAGTTCCTGGTACATCAGTTCGCGGGCGGCGCGGTCATCACCAAACACGCGAACCTTGATCAAACCATGCGCATTCAGGGCTGCATCGATTTCTTTTTTGACCGCAGGGGTCAGGCCATCTCCACCGACAAGGACCACAGGGTCCAGATGGTGGGCATTGGCGCGGTGTTCCCGGCGCTCTGCGGGAGTCAATTGAATTTGGGGCATGGCCGTATTATCGAGGCAGGAAGAAAAATGCAATGAAAGTAAAAACCCAAAGCAAGAAGGTCAACAAGGCATGGCTCAACGACCATGTCAACGACACCTATGTCAAATTGGCCCAGAAAGAGGGTTACCGTGCCCGCGCAGCCTACAAACTCAAGGAAATTGACGAGCAGCTGGGCCTGATCAAACCCGGTTACACCGTGGTCGATCTGGGTTCTACCCCCGGGGCATGGAGTCAATATGTGCGCCGCCGCTTGTCTCCCTCAGGTGCGGCGGCGGGGCAACTCAATGGGTGCATCATCTCCCTGGACATCTTGCCCATGGAGCCCATCGAAGGCGTCACATTCCTGAACGGCGATTTTCGTGAGCCCGAAGTCCTAGAAAGGCTGGAACAGGCGCTGGCTGGGCGCGTGGTGGATGTGGTGGTGTCTGACATGGCCCCTAATCTGTCCGGCATCGATTCGGCAGACGCGGCGCGCATTGCGCATCTGGTGGAACTGGCGGTGGATTTTGCCTGTGCCCACCTCAAGCCCGATGGCGCTTTGGTGGTGAAGCTGTTTCATGGCAGTGGATACAGCGACCTGGTGAATTTGTTCAAGCAGACCTTCAAGGTGGTGAAGCCCTTGAAGCCGAAGGCATCGCGGGATAAATCTTCCGAAACTTTCCTGGTGGGCATGGGGCTCAAAGCCCAGTCATAGCATTTGGTGCGTTTCCGGCCTTGGAGCATGGGGCTTGGGAACAAAATCGAGCTCCAGCTTGCCTCAGGTCAATTCAGTGCGCAGACTTCACCCAATTTCCACACGGCGCCCATGGGTCCAGGGGGGGATAAACAGGTGGCCGCGCCTTGAAAGACCTAAAATCACCCAAAGCTACTGCCGTACTGGCAACTGGCCATTCTTCTCCCTTGTAATTGGAGTTCCGCTTGAACAATCAGTGGTTTTCGAAATTTGCCGTGTGGCTGGTCATCGCCATGGTGTTGTTCACGGTATTCAAACAGTTTGATACCCGAGGCAGCGCCGGTGCGACGACGGTGGGCTATTCCGAATTTCTGGATGAAGTTCGCAATAACCGCATCAAGAGCGCCGTCATCCCGGAGGGACTGAGCGGCGGCGAAATCATCGCCACCACCACCGATGATCGAAAGATCCGCACCAATGCTTCCGTGCTGGATCGCGGACTCGTGGGTGATCTCATTGAGCACAAGGTCAAGTTCGACGTGAAGCCTCGCGAAGAGGGTTCTCTCTTGATGACGTTGCTGGTCAGCTGGGGGCCGATGCTGTTGTTGATCGGCGTATGGATTTACTTCATGCGCCAGATGCAAGGCGGTGGCAAGGGTGGTGCGTTCAGTTTTGGCAAAAGCAAAGCCCGCATGCTCGACGAAAACACCAACCAGGTCACCTTCGCGGATGTGGCTGGCTGCGACGAGGCTAAGGAAGAAGTTAAAGAAGTTGTGGACTTCTTGAAAGACCCGCAAAAATTCCAAAAGTTGGGTGGTCGTATTCCACGCGGTTTGCTGCTGGTGGGCCCTCCGGGCACCGGTAAGACTTTGCTCGCCAAGTCCATCGCTGGTGAAGCCAAAGTGCCGTTCTTCAGTATCTCGGGCTCTGATTTCGTGGAAATGTTCGTCGGTGTGGGGGCTGCCCGCGTACGCGACATGTTTGAAAACGCCAAGAAGAATGCGCCCTGCATCATCTTCATCGATGAAATCGATGCCGTAGGTCGCCAGCGTGGTGCAGGCCTGGGTGGCGGTAATGATGAGCGTGAGCAGACTCTGAACCAGATGCTGGTCGAGATGGACGGTTTCGAAACCAACCTCGGCGTGATCGTCGTGGCTGCGACCAACCGCCCCGATATTCTCGATGCTGCATTGCTGCGCCCAGGCCGTTTTGACCGCCAGGTCTATGTCACGCTGCCTGACATTCGGGGTCGTGAGCAGATCTTGAACGTGCACATGCGCAAGATTCCAGTGGGCCAAGATGTGGCTCCTGCCATCATCGCCCGTGGCACGCCTGGTATGAGCGGAGCCGATTTGGCCAATCTCTGCAACGAAGCTGCTCTCATGGCTGCGCGTCGCAACGCGCGCACTGTGGAAATGCAAGACTTTGAAAAGGCCAAGGACAAGATCCTCATGGGGCCAGAGCGCAAGAGCATGGTCATGCCAGAGGAAGAGCGTCGCAATACGGCTTACCACGAGGCGGGCCACGCGCTGATCGGCAAGTTGCTGCCCAAGTGCGACCCCGTGCACAAGGTCACCATCATTCCCCGTGGTCGCGCGCTGGGCGTGACGATGAGCCTGCCAGCCCAGGACCGCTACAGCTATGACCGCGAGTACATGCTCAACCAGATCAGCATGCTGTTTGGTGGTCGTATCGCCGAAGAAGTGTTCATGAACCAGATGACCACTGGTGCCAGTAACGACTTCGAGCGAGCCACCCACATTGCGCGTGACATGGTGACCCGTTACGGTATGACGGAAGCGCTGGGCCCCATGGTCTATGCCGAGAACGAAGGCGAAGTGTTTCTGGGTCGCTCGGTAACCAAGACCACCAGCATGAGTGAGCAGACCATGGAAAAGGTTGATAGCGAGGTGCGTCGCATCATTGACGAGCAATACAACCTTGCCCGTCGTCTCATTGAAGAGCACAGCGACAAGATGCATGCCATGGCCAAGGCCCTGTTGGATTGGGAAACCATCGACAGCGAACAACTGGACGACATCATGGCTGGCAAAGAGCCACGTCCGCCGAAAGACTGGACGCCCCGAACTCCCTCCTCGGGCGGTGATGGGTCTGGAGGCGGAACTCCTGCCGTAGCGACAGACACGGCACCCACCGTAGCCTGACGGGCTACTGAATCCACGAACGGGGCTTTTGCCCCGTTTCTTTTTTGGTTGTTACATCACAGTCGTGAACGAATGAACTGGCAAACTTCCCGCTTCTCCATTGCTCTGGATCGCCCCTTGGTCATGGGTATCGTCAACGCGACGCCTGACTCTTTTTCGGACGGGGGGCGTTACGCGCAGTCCGCTCGGGCGTTGCTGCATTGCGAGCAATTGATCAAGGACGGCGCTGATATCTTGGATATCGGAGGCGAGTCCACGCGCCCCGGCAGTCCAGCAGTGGGTTTGGAAGAAGAGTTGTCGCGGGTATTGCCTGTGGTGCGCGGTGCGGTCTCGATGGGCGTTCCCGTTTCCGTTGATACCTACAAGCCTGAGGTGATGCAGGCGGTGCTGGACCTGGGCGCCGACATCATCAACGACATCTGGGCGCTGCGTCAGCCAGGTGCACAGGCGGTCGTGGCTTCGCACCCTGCTTGCGGTGTCTGCCTGATGCACATGCACCGCGATCCCCAAACCATGCAAGCCTCGCCCATGGATGGCGATATTGTTCTTCAGGTGCGGCGCTTCCTGCGGGACTCTGCGGAGTCACTGTGCGCGATGGGCGTACAGCCAAGTCGCATCGTGCTGGACCCTGGAGTGGGTTTCGGTAAAACAGTGGAGCAAAACTTCTCGCTGCTGGCTCACCAGGCGGAGTTTTTGGTTGACGGTTACCCCTTGCTGGCAGGGTGGTCACGCAAATCTTCGTTGGGTGCCGTGACTGGCCTGGAGGTTGATCAGAGAATGGTGCCCAGCGTTGCCGCAGCCCTGCTGGCGGTAGAGCGTGGCGCGCACATTGTTCGCGTGCATGATGTTCGGGAGACTGTCGCTGCCCTGTCTGTATGGTCGGCCGCGCGTCCGTCAGCGAGTTTGGTGAGGTGAGGGGAAGGCATTGCACAATGCCTTCAAGCACAAGGAAAGCAAAAAATGACACGCAAGTATTTCGGCACTGACGGTATTCGTGGAACAGTGGGCCAGTACCCGATCACCCCAGATTTTGTATTGCGGCTCGCCCACGCTGTGGGCCGTGTACTGCGCCGCACGGAAGAGCGCCCAACGGTGCTGATCGGAAAAGACACCCGTATTTCTGGCTACATGCTGGAAAGTGCTTTGGAGTCTGGATTCAACTCCGCTGGCGTTGACGTCGTGTTGCTGGGGCCGTTGCCGACCCCTGGAGTTGCTTACTTGACGCGTGCGCAGCGTGCAAGCCTGGGTGTGGTCATCAGTGCCAGCCACAACGCTTATCCCGACAACGGCATCAAGTTCTTCAGTGCCCAAGGCACCAAGTTGCCTGACGCCTGGGAGCTGGATGTAGAGGCTGCGCTGGATGAGGCACCTGTGTGGGCAGATTCTTCCAGCCTGGGCAAAGCGCGCCGACTGGACGATGCAGCAGGGCGATATATCGAGTTCTGCAAAAGCACGTTTCCTCAAGACCTCACCCTGAAGGGTCTCAAAATTGTGGTGGATGCCGCGCATGGCGCCGCGTACCAAGTGGCTCCCAAGGTGTTCCACGAGTTGGGTGCCGAGGTGATCTCCATCGGCTGTGCACCCGATGGCTTGAACATCAACCACGAAGTCGGCGCCACCCACCCTGATGCACTCGTACGCTCTGTGCGCGCGAACCATGCCGATTACGGTGTGGCACTTGACGGCGATGCCGACCGGCTGCAGATGGTGGACGCCTCGGGGCGGCTTTACAACGGTGACGAACTGCTCTACTTGATGGCTGCTGACCGTATGGGGCGTGACGAGCATGTGCCAGGAGTGGTCGGTACATTGATGACGAACATGGCGGTTGAGGTCGCGTTAAAGCAACGTGGCGTTCGTCTGGAACGAGCCAAGGTGGGTGACCGCTACGTTTTGGAAGAATTGGCTAAACACCGTTGGATTCTGGGCGGCGAAGGCTCGGGCCATTTGCTGGCGCTGGACAAGCACACCACCGGAGACGGTTTGGTGAGTGCTTTGCAGGTACTGCAGGCCTGCGTTCGTAGCGGCAGCAGCCTGCCCCAGCTTTTGCGGGAGGTTGTCCTTTTTCCGCAAGTGCTTCTCAACGTTCGACTTTTGCCTGGGCAGGACTGGAAGAGCAACCCATTGTTATCCGCTGCCATTCGCGAAGTGGAAAACGAATTGGGCGAATCAGGGCGGGTTCTGATTCGCGCCAGTGGAACCGAGCCCCTGCTGCGCGTAATGGTTGAGGCGCGTGATGCGGACCAGGCCAACCGCTGCGCCCAGAAACTGGCCGATGCGGCGAAGGCCGGGTGAGTGAGTTGGACTGGGATACGCACTGAGTGTGCGCTGCTAGATGCTTGGACGTGGCGGCCGCGCTCGCGAAGCAAATAGAGACCATCCACCGCTAATCGCAGGTCAGTCTGTCATCATTCCGCCTCGATATTGCAACAGCGATGTCACGAGGCTCTTTCACACTCAAGTTTAGACATGTCAGGTTGGTACTCCAGCCTGGCTTCAGATTCTCGGGTTGAACGAAGGAGCCTACTCATGCAAGAGCCCTCACTCAAAGGCTTATTGTCTATTTCAGATACAGCCACCAGTGGCTCCGTTTCTTCCTCTGGATCCAGTAGTGCCACATGGGGTATTGCAAAACCGGCGTCTGCAGGTATACAGGTCCGGTGGGCCCGTCACCTTGATGAGGTGAGGCAGGCCCAAAAGCTGCGTTTTGAGGTCTTCGGACTGGAAATGGGCGCCCGGTTGTCCACCACTGTCCCGGGGCATGACATTGATTTGTTTGATGACTTTTGTGAGCATCTGCTGGTGCTTGATGAAGCCAGCCAGGCGGTGATTGGAACCTACCGCGTCTTGACTCCAGCGCAGGCTCAGCGGGTAGGCAGCACTTACAGCGACACCGAGTTTGATCTGACACGCTTGCGCAGTCTACGTTCCCGGATGGTAGAGCTCGGGCGTAGCTGTGTGCATCCAGACCATCGCCATGGGGGTGTCATCATGGCTTTGTGGGGTGCGCTGGCTGACTTTATGGTCCGCAACCAACTGGACACCATGATTGGGTGCGCCAGCATTCCCATGCTGCACAACGGTGTGGTCAGCGGGGATGTGGCCGCTAGCATCTGGCACCAATTACGCCAAACCCATCTGGCCCCCATCGAATACCACGTTCGGCCTCGCCTGCCGCTGCCGGTGGAGCGGCTTGACAGCTCCATTGCCACAGAACCTCCCGCATTGATCAAAGGGTACCTGCGTCTAGGCGCTCGTGTGCTGGGTGCTCCTGCCTGGGACCCCGATTTCAACACCGCCGATTTGCCCATGCTCATGCGCTTGGGCGATCTGCATCCCCGGTATCGCAAGCACTTTCTGGGTGCCTGATGCGTGCGCCCTGGGATTTGCAGGGTGGCTGGGATTCGGGTATGGCATTTCGGCAGCGCCCGCTTCCGGACGAGTCAAGCAAAGAGTGCGAACCGGGTCCCCGATATCGGGCCGTGTTCATCTCAGACTTGCACTTGGGAACGCCCGGCTGTCAGGCGGCAGCGTTGCTGGAGTTTTTGCGCCACCACACTTGTGATTCTCTGTACTTGGTGGGAGATATCGTGGATGGCTGGCAGTTGCGCCGTCGCTGGTTTTGGCCGCAGTTGCACAACGATGTCGTACAAAAGTTGCTCAGGCAAGCCAGAAAAGGCTGTCGCATCGTATTTGTGCCCGGAAACCACGACGAGTTTGCGCGTGCGTTCGAGGGGCACTCCTTTGGGGGCATCCAGGTGGTGAACGAAGCAGTACACACCACTGCCGATGGGCGCAGCCTGTGGGTCATCCATGGCGATTATTTCGACGGGGTGATTCAGTGCGCGAAGTGGCTGGCCTATCTCGGTGACAACCTTTACGAGTTTTCTCTCAAGCTCAACCGTTATCTCAATAGCTTGCGAGCAAGGGCGGGCTTGCCTTACTGGTCCTTGTCTGCGTACCTCAAAGGCAAGGTAAAGAAGGCGTTGAACTACGTGACCGATTTTGAGGAAGTCGTCGCTGCCGAAGCGCTTCGCCGAGGGCACCAGGGTGTCGTTTGCGGCCATATTCACCGCGCGGAGATGCGCGAAATTGGGGGGGTGCTCTATTGCAATGATGGCGACTGGGTCGAAAGCTGTACGGCTTTGGTAGAGCACCGTGATGGACGCCTGGAGTTGGTGCATTGGCACAAGCAACTGGCTGGCGGATTCACAGCCCCTGTGGGGCAAGGGGTGTCGGCATGAAAATCGCCTTGGTCACAGACGCATGGATGCCCCAGGTCAACGGCGTGGTGACCACGCTGGTGGAGTTGGTGCGACAGCTACAGCAGCGTGGGCATGAGGTGCTGGTCATTCATCCGGGTCTCTTTCGTACGCGCCCATGCCCAGGCTACGCGGGAATTGATCTTGCCGTGCGACCGTTCAAAAAATTGGCAATCCAATTGGAGGAATGGCGCCCTGATTCCATCCACCTTGCCACAGAAGGCCCCTTGGGGTGGGCCGGGCGCAAGTACTGCATACGCAACGGGCTTTCGTTCACCACGGCTTTTCACACCCGATTCCCCGAAATTTTGCACGCCGCTTTGCGGATTCCGCTTGCCTGGGGCTATGCGTTATTTCGACACTTTCACCGCCCGTCTGCAGGGGTTATGGTTCCCACACGGGAGGTACTGAGCATGCTGGCGCGGCGCGGCTTTCGCCACTTGCGTTCATGGACGCATGGGGTAGATACCCAGTTGTTTCCTTTTGAGCCAGCCCCTAAGGTGTCTACGTTGACTGGCCCGCTCGCACATCCGGTCTGCTTGTATGTTGGGCGGGTTTCGTACGAAAAGAACATTGAAGCTTTTTTGCAAATGGAGATGCCCGGTACGAAGGTGGTGTGTGGTGTGGGGCCGCTCGAAGCAGGGTTGCGTGCCCGATACCCGCACGTGCGGTGGCTGGGAATTCTTGATCGGACAGCGCTGGCTGAGGTGTACGCGAGCGCCGATGTCTTTGTCTTTCCGAGTCGGTCTGAAACCTTCGGCTTGGTGATGCTGGAGGCCATGGCCTGCGGAACGCCAGTGGCAGCTTTTCCCGTAGAAGGGCCCAGGGAAGTCCTTGGTGCTCACGAAGGCACCAAGCCTCAGGGTGGGGTGTTAGACGAAGACCTGCTTCAAGCATGTCAACAAGCGCTGCGAGTACCGCGCCATGAAGCCCGTCAGCGTGCCATGCATTTCACCTGGGAGACTGCGGCAGAGCAGTTTTTGGATCATCTCGTGCCAGCAAATGGTTTTGTGACATCTAAAAAATTCGTCACAAAACCTGTCACACCTTTGTCATCTGAATAGCCTATGCTGCACTGGATTGACTGCTTTCGATTACCTTCGCCATGCTTCCTCTGCCCTTGGACAAGCCCTTGAATAAACCCAGAGACACAGGTGAGGTGGAAGCAGGGGTGTCGAGCGATGGAGGTATGCCAGCGGCCAGCCGTAAAGCTTCCGATCTTTTGCCTGTGCTTTTGGATCGGGATCAGAGCATTCTGGCGTTCAATGAACGTGTCTTCGATTGGGCAGCGCGTGCCGACGTACCGCTTTTGGAGCGGCTGCGTTATCTGTGCATAGTTTCATCTAACTTGGATGAGTTTTTTGAGGTGCGGATGGCCCCGCATGTCACGGCGGCCAAGACCGGTGACACCAAAGGCATCTACAGCCCGGCTTCTCTGGAGTCGCTTTCGGCAGCTGTCCACCAACTGGTCATGCGTCAATATGCGCTGTACAACGACGTGCTTAGCCCGTCGTTTGCAGCCCAGGGAATTCGCATCGTGCCCCACGGGGAGCGCAGCGCAGTGCAGCGGCGGTGGGTGCAGGAGTACTTTCAAAAAGAGGTACGTCCTCTGCTGATTCCAGTGGGGCTGGATCCCGCCCATCCTTTCCCGCAGGTTGCCAACAAGTCCTTGAATTTCATCGTGCGCCTGCGAGGCCCTGATGCTTTTGGGCGCGAGAACGAGGTCGCCATTGTGAAAGTGCCTCGCTCCCTGCCGCGGCTGGTTCGTCTGCCTGACAAGGTGACACCCACTGGCATGGGCTTTGTCAGTCTGTCCAGCATCGTGCGCGCCCATCTGGATGATTTGTTCCCTGGTCGTGAAGTGACCGAGTTTTCACAGTTCCGTGTGACCCGTCATTCAGACATGGCGCTGGACGAAGAAGACGTGCGCAACCTGCGAACCGCCTTGCGGCAAGGGCTGCAGCAACGGCACTACGGTCAGGCCGTGCGCCTGGAAGTGTCGGCAGGCTGCTCCGCCTTTTTGTCAGACTTTTTGCTAGAGCAATTTGCGCTGCCACCAGCTACTCTGTTTCGCGTCCCTGGGCCTGTCAATCTGGTGCGGCTGAGTCAGTTGGTGGATTTGGTCAACGATCCAGCATTGCTGTTCCCACCCTGGAGCGCCTCATGGCCTCGCCAATTGCAATCGGGCGTGTCTATTCTGGAGCAATTGCGTCAGCGGGACGTGCTTATCCACCAGCCCTTCGAGAGCTTTGACGGGGTGCTGGCGTTCCTGCGCGAGGCGGTGAACGACCCCCATGTGCTGGTGATCAAGCAGACGATCTACAGAACGGGCGCTGATTCCGAACTGATGGAGTTGCTGGCGGAAGCGGTGCGCAGGGGCAAGGAAGTCATGGCGGTGGTGGAGCTGAAGGCGCGTTTTGATGAGGAAGCCAACATCAACTGGGCGGAGGCGTTGGAGTCGGTTGGCGCCCAGGTGGTCTACGGTGTTGTCGGGTTGAAGACGCACGCCAAGATGCTGCTGGTGACCCGCCGCGAGGGCAACCGTTTGCGCAGGTATGGGCACCTATCTACCGGCAACTACAACGTGCGCACGGCGCGTCTGTATACGGATCTGAGCTATTTGACGGCCGATGAGGAAATCACTGCGGACATGGATGGCGTCTTCAGCCATCTGGCCAGTCAGAATCGCCCGCCCAAGTTGCGCCAGCTGATCTTGGCGCCTTTTCATCTGCAGCGGCGCATGCTGGAGAAAATTGACCAAGTGGCCCAGGCAGCCAGCCGTGGCGAGGATGCGCGCATTGTCGTCAAGATGAACGCCTTGACGGACGAGGCCTTGATCCGTGCTTTGGTGAAGGCGGGGCAATGCGGGGTCCGCATTGATCTCATTGTGCGGGGGGCCTGCATGCTGGCGGCCCAGGTTCCGGGCCTGACCGAAAACATCCGCGTGCGATCCGTGATTGGCCGCTTTCTTGAGCATACCCGGGTGTTCTATTTCAGGGTGGCTCAGCAAGAAGACCTGTACCTCTCCAGTGCTGACTGGATGAACCGCAACATGATGCGGCGGGTGGAGCTGGCGTGGCCTGTCAACGATCCGGCGTTACGCCAGCAGATCATTGACGAGTGTTTGGTGGCCTATTTGCACGATGACCGCGATGCCTGGACCCAGGCGGCCAATGGTGTGTACCAACGGGCGCCACATCCCACGACAGGGCGCGGGGCGCAGAACGCGCTGATGGGGCGCTATGGCCCTGCAGCGTCTGCTGCCGCATGAAGGAGCGCGAATGGACCTGATTTTGTGGCGCCATGCCGAAGCGGAAGAACTGGGTGAGGGAATGGATGACCTGACCCGTGCGTTGACCCCTCGCGGTGAAAAGCAGGCGGCGAAGGTGGCGGCTTGGCTGGATCGGCAGTTGCCAGAAGGCCTGAGGGTCATTGCAAGCCCTGCACGCCGTACGGAGCAAACCGCGGCCGCACTAGGCCGTAAATTCAAAATGCGTGCAGAACTGTTGCCAGGTGGCACCGCGCAAGACCTGCTCGATCTGGCCCAATGGCCCAACGCCCGGGGCTCGATTCTCATCGTGGGCCATCAGCCTATGCTGGGGCAGGTGATTGCGCAGTTGCTGGGCATGCAAGCGCCAGAATGCGCTGTGCGAAAGGGGGCGGTGTGGTGGCTGCGCCAGCGGCAGCGCCTGGAGCAGAGCCAGACCGTGCTGATGACAGTGCAGTCGCCAGAGTATCTTTGAGTGCAAAGGGCCTGGAAAGACCTCAAAGGCCGGTGAGTCCTCTTTTTCGCCCAACGCCCGTCAGTGCGTGAACAGGACTGGAGTGCCGGGCCAGCTTTTTAACTGACCCAGTCCAGCACTTGTTACTTCGAGCGCGCTTTGGATGGCGCCTTGGCTTTGGCGGCTGCCTTGCCAGGCTTGACTTGCTCTATGGCCTCTGGCTCTTTGGTGGGGCGACCGGTCTTGATGGATGGCACAGACTCCAGTGCGGTAAACAGCGCTGTGTCTGAAAGACCTGCCAGCAGCTTGAGTCCAGCGCGAAGCAGTTCGCTTTTTTTGACGGGGCGGGAAAGACGCACTGCGCGCTCTTTCAAAGCATCGATGACCGCGTATTCGTCTTTGGGAATGGTGAAGCTGTCCCGCACTAGCTTGGGCTTCTTGGCTTTCACATCTTTAGCGGGGCTTGGCTTGGGGGTAACCGCAGGCTTCTTGACGGGAGTCACTTTGCTGCCTTCTGCCTTGACCACCTTGGGCGTCGTCGTGGCCGGTGGAGTGTTCTTGGACTTGGCAGCAGCGACGGGCTTTGCCGCCTTGACGGGCTCCTTGTCAGCAACAGTTGGCGTTGTAGCGGGTGCAGTGGTCATTAGGTTCTCCTTAAACGGTATAAACAGTTTATACCGTTTAAAGCTTCGCATCAATCAGCCTGCACGCGCAGCTCCCACGGCGTTTTTTGCCAGGCCACCATTTCTTCCTGCAACAAATGCGCTGACTGCGGGAATGCCTGGGGCCATCGCGAAGGTATCTTCAGGGTGAAGGTCCCTGGCTCCATGCGCAACTGCATCTCTGTGATGTCGGGCGCGCGCCTGGCGTGGCACAGCGCTACTGCCAGTCGCAGGCAGATCAATTGCAAAGCAAAGGAGGCGTCCGAAAGATCTGCTTCCAGCTTGCGCACCTTGCCGCGCTGCCCCAGCACCAGGATGCCCAAACGGTGCAGTTCCGGCAAGGCAAAGCCTGCCGCATCGGTGTTGTCCAGGATGTAAGCGCCGTGCCGGTGGTAGTCGCTGTGCGAAATACGACACCCCACTTCGTGGAGCTTGGCTGCCCACTCCAGTTTTCTTTCGGCCCTTTCGCTGTCTGGGGCGGCGGCTTGCCTGAACAGCGCGCAGGCCGTGGCTGCCACGCGCTCGGCATGGGCGGTATCTACTGCGAATCTCTGCATGAGCGCATTCACGGTGGCGGTGCGCAGGTCTGTTTCCGGCTGCTCACGATCTAACAAGTCGTAGAGTGCGCCTTGGCGCAATGCTCCTTGAGCCACTTGCATTTCTTCGATTTCGAGCAAATCAAACACGGCGCGGAGCACACTGATACCCCCTCCAATCACCGCACGTCGATCGTCTTTTAGCCCTTCCATGCGCACGCGGTCGGCACTTTGGGCGCGCAGCAGCTTTTCGTACAGAGCATTCAAACCCGCACGGGTGATCAGTCCTTTAGGGCCTCCCATGGCCGTCAGGATGTCCCCAACCGCGCCTGCTGTGCCCGAAGATCCATAAGCAACCTCCCAGGCATTTCTTTGGAAAACGGAAAGTGCTTCGTCCATTACCGCCTTGGCAGCAATTTCTGCAGCCAGGAAGGCCTGCGGCGTGAATGCTCCGTCAGGAAAATACCGCGAGGACCATGCCACGCTGCCCACCCGGTAGGATGCAACGGCATTGGCTGAGAACTGCTGTCCCAGAATGAACTCCGTGGAGCGTCCCCCGATGTCCACCACCAGACGGCGTTCGTCTGACTGGGGCAGCATGTGGGCCACCCCTTGGTAGATCAGGCGTGCTTCCTCCACACCCGAAACCACATCAATCGGGTAGCCCAGAAGGGCGCTGCCGCGTGTCAAAAATTCCTCGCGATTGCGTGCTTCGCGCAGGGTTTGCGTGGCCACGGCCCGGACATGCTCTCGGGGAAAGCCTGCCAGTCGCTCCGCGAACCTTGCGAGGCATGCCCATCCACGCTCCATGGCTTCTTGCGTCAGATTGCGGTTTTCATCCAGTCCGTTGCCCTGGCGAACGGTTTCCTTGAGGTATTCCACACGTTGTATGTGGCCGTGCTCAAAGCGGCCAATTTCCAGGCGAAAGCTGTTGGATCCAAGATCCACAGCGGCGAGCAGTGTTCCGTTTTGCATGGGGTGGCGCAGTGCGCGAAGTCTCTCTGGCGTTGATGTCAGCCAGCATAGCACCTGGGTCGTACGAGCGTCCCTGGCTCAGCCTACGATGCGGCCGTCAGACGACAGCATGCTTTGGGTGACAAATGCTGTCGAGCGTTTTTTGTCTTGGTAAGGGGGTATCCACCCGCCCACATTGAGTGGCTTACGTTGCTGCAAGGCAGCCAGAACATTCGCTCTGGTAAGAGGTGCTGTCATTTGTTGCAGCACCTCCGCCGTGTACCGCGCTGCAATGAAACCTGCCAAGCCTTGGGGCGAGGGGGGTTCGTCGTACAACTTGGCCAGCGCTTCGCGGTAGGCGCGTACCACGGGCAGGCTGGCCGAGACCAGAGGAACGGCTTGTGTGGCGATGATTGACACCCGCTTTGGCAGGTTGCCCATCTGCGCCAGCACCTGCAGATTGACGTCGGCCAGCGCAATCACGTAACACTGCCGCCCTGCTGGCAATTTCAGTTGCCCTACAAAAGCATGCAGTTCTGGGGTCCCTCCGACAAAGAGCACGATGGGCTGCGTCAGCTGAGCAGCGCTGTGGACGCGCTGGACCTTGACAGACTGCTCCGCTGCCTGCCGAACGGCTGCCTGCGCCAGGGCTGTGTCCTGGCCTGTCGCATAGGCCACGCCCAGTTCTGGTACGCCCATGGATGCCAGAGACTTCAATGCATGGGTGATTTGGGCCCTCAGGTCGGCAAAGACATCGAAAACAGTGTCTGTCGATTTTTCCTCCACGGCCTGGTGCAGCCACGGGGCAACCAAGGGCAGTGGGGTGGCTGTTTCGCTCGCGAGTTGGTAGCGTGCCAACGTCTGCGCCGCTGCGTTACCCACGCAGCCCGACAAGGCAACGCATGAGGCTTGCTGGTGTGCCGTTTTCCATGCCGATTGCAGTTGGGCTGTGGTGCCGTCGGTTTCTAGCACCAGATGCTGCACGGGCTTGCCCTGTACCCCGCCTCGGGCATTGAGGTCCACCCACGCCGCACGCGAACCCGTCAGAAAGTCACGACTGATGTCCTGCTGGGCGGCAGACATATCCACCACCTGCGCCACGGTAATACTGCGGGTGCTCTCGCTTTGGCTCCAGGCACGGCTGCCAAAAGTGGTGGTTCCTATCGCTAAAGTGCTGCGCAGCCAGTCTCGTCGTCCCCAAAGGGGTGCGCGGGTGCCTGCGTCTTTTCCCTTGGGTGCGGGGGTGTTCCGGTCGTTCAAGGGTTTTTGCGATGCAGTGTTCTGCGCGGCGGCGCAAGGAAGAGGGCGCTCAACGTGGGGCATGGGGTGGCGTGCTTTGGAAGAGCCGAAGGAGGGTTGGGGGTTTTTGATGGGCAGCACAACGCCTTCCGCTGCGGGAGGGCTTGGCTATATGCGGCAGGTTAGTGAGGTTTTGTGTCAGTAGCGTGACGCCTGCCGTGGCTGTGGAGGAGGACTGACGGTGCGCGGTTGAGTGGGATGCCAGCTTTCGACCGATGGGGCTGCCGGGCAATACACAGCAGCGAAAGTGTGTGACATCCATTTTTTATGTCACAACACTGTCATAGAGCGCACCTAGAGTACGGATATCCCAACTTACCTACTCTAGAGGTTTATCCATGAAACTGTCCGCGATTCGAGTTCTGGTTGCCGGTGTGGTTGCTGCAGGTGCTTTTTCCAGCGCATTCGCGCAACAAGAGGCAACAGGCGCGGGAGCCAGCTTTCCTGCCCCTCTGTATTCCAAGTGGGCTTCTGATTACAACAAGGCCACCGGTGTGAAGATCAACTACCAATCGGTGGGCTCTGGTGCTGGTCTGCGTCAAATCGAGGCGAAGACTGTGGACTTTGGCGCCTCTGACGCTCCTCTGAAGGATGAAGACCTGAACAAGAAGGGCCTGGTTCAGTTCCCTACGGTGATCGGTGGTGTCGTGCCCGTGGTCAACATCAAGGGCATTGCTCCTGGCCAGATCAAGCTCAGCGGCCAAGTGCTGGGTGACATTTACCTGGGCAAGATCAGCAACTGGAGTGATCCTGCTATCAAGGCGCTCAACCCTGGCGTGGCTCTGCCAGACGCTTCGATCGCTCCGGTTCGCCGCGCTGACGGTTCCGGCACCAGCTTCATCTTCACGAACTACCTGAGCAAGGTGAACGCCGAGTGGAAGTCCAAAGTGGGTGAGGGCACGGCTGTGAACTGGCCTACCGGCGCGGGTGGCAAGGGCAACGAAGGCGTGGCTGCATTTGTGGGCCGTCTTCCCAACTCCATTGGCTATGTGGAGTACGCATACGTCAAGCAGAACAAGATGACTTACGTGCAGATGCAAAATGCTGAAGGCCAGTTTGTTTCGCCTGATGACTCCGCATTCAAGGCTGCCGCTGCGGGCGCTGATTGGGCCAAGAGCTTCTATCAGATCCTGACCAACCAGCCTGGCAAGGAATCGTGGCCCATCACTGGTGCTACGTTCATTCTGATGCAGAAGTCACAAGAAAAGCCTGTGCAAGCCGCTACATCGTTGAAGTTCTTTGAATGGGCTTACAAGACAGGTGACAAGACCGCTTCTGACCTGGACTATGTGCCCATGCCTGACAGCGTGAAGGAAACCATCCTGAAGTCTTGGACAGCTATCCAGGATACTTCTGGCAAGGCTATCGCTTACAAGTGATCTGTGCGGGCTGGCTGGGCATTGAGTTCAGCCAGTCCCTTGATTGCGTTCACAGAAGGCTCTCAACGTGTCCACTATCTTGCCGGTCCCGCAAACCCCCCCGTCTCAGGCGGAACGTGGTGCTCAACGGACCACTCCACCCCGCCCACGCCCCCTGATTTCCGGCATGCTGGCCGACCGCATTTTTGGCTGGTTGGCCCGTGGCGCTGCCGTGCTGACCCTGTTGTTGCTGATTGGCATTCTTGTCTCGTTGGTGCTTGGGGCCTGGCCATCGATTGAAAAATATGGTCTGAGCTTTTTGACCCGAAGCGTCTGGGACCCCGTACAAAATGAGTACGGCGGCCTGGTGATGATTTACGGCACCCTGGCCACCTCGGCCATTGCTTTGCTGATTGCGGTGCCGGTGAGTTTCGGTATCGCGCTTTTCTTGACAGAACTCTCGCCCGCCTGGCTCAAGCGCCCCTTGGGCACAGCCATTGAATTACTGGCTGCGGTGCCCTCCATCGTGTATGGCATGTGGGGGCTCATGGTGTTTGGTCCGATTTTGGCGCGCTTTGTGCAGCAGCCATTGCAAGCCGCTTTCAGCGGCATTCCGTATTTGGGTGCTTTTGTGTCTGGCCCACCTGTGGGCATCGGCATTTTGTCGGCCGGCATCATCCTGGCCATCATGATCATCCCCTTCATTGCGTCAGTGATGCGTGATGTGTTCGAGGTCACGCCTGCGCTTCTCAAAGAATCTGCCTACGGCCTGGGTGCTACCACCTGGGAAGTGGTGTGGAAGGTGGTGCTTCCCTTCACGAAGACTGGCGTGCTCGGCGGCATCATGCTGGGGCTGGGGCGCGCATTGGGTGAGACCATGGCCGTGACGTTCGTCATCGGCAATATGAACCAGCTCGATTCCTTGTCGGTGTTTGAAGCCGCCAACAGCATCACGTCCGCACTGGCCAATGAGTTTGCAGAAGCTGGCGAGGGCCTCCACCAAGCCTCGCTCATTTATCTGGGTCTGGTCCTTTTCTTCATCACTTTCGTGGTGCTGTCTTTGTCAAAAGTGTTGCTCTCGCAGCTCAAGAAGGGTGAAGGGGCGCGCTCATGAGTACTTCTCAACGCCTGATTTCTGCGGCAGAACTGTCGCAAACGCGCTTGGCTCGCTACAACAGCCGCAAGCGTGTCAACCAGATCGCCTTGACCTTGTCGCTGGCTGCCATGCTGTTCGGCGTGTTCTGGCTGGTGTGGATTTTGTGGGAGACGATTCGCCTGGGCCTGGGCGGCCTGAGCGTGGCGCTGTTCACGCAGATGACGCCGCCCCCCAATGAGGTCGGCGGTATCTCCAATGCGATCTTCGGCTCCGTGGTCATGGTGTTGCTGGCCACATTCGTGGGCACGCCCATCGGCATCATGGCCGGCATCTACTTGGCCGAGTACGAGTCGCGCAGCTGGCTGGCGGCCACGACCCGGTTTGTGAACGACATTCTGCTGTCTGCTCCCAGCATCGTGATCGGTCTGTTCGTCTACGCCGTGGTGGTAGCCCGTTTCAAGAGCTTCTCAGGCTACGCGGGCGTTCTCGCCTTGGCGCTGATCGTGATTCCGGTGGTCATCCGCACCACCGAGAACATGCTGCTGTTGGTGCCTGCCAGCCTGCGCGAAGCGGCTTACGCCCTGGGCACACCCAAGTGGCGCGTCATCACCATGGTCACCTTGCGCGCTGCCCGCGCTGGTGTGATCACCGGGGTGTTGCTGGCTGTGGCGCGCATTGCGGGCGAGACAGCGCCTTTGCTGTTTACTGCCCTCAACAACCAGTTCTGGAATGCTGACCTGTCCAAACCCATGGCCAGCTTGCCGGTCACGATTTTTAAATTTGCAATGAGCCCGTATGAGAACTGGCAGGAGCTGGCATGGGCCGGCGTGTTCCTGATCACGGTTGCGGTTCTCGGTCTCAACATCCTGGCGCGCGTCTTGACCCGCCAGAAATAAACAAGGAAGACATTCATGCCCTCCACCATCCAAGCATCCACTCCCGCCAACGCCAAGATCACGGTACGCGATCTGAATTTCTATTACGGCAAGTTCCACGCCCTCAAGGGCATCAACCTGGACATCCCCGAAAACAAGGTCACGGCTTTCATTGGCCCATCGGGCTGCGGCAAGTCCACCTTGCTGCGTACCTTCAACCGCATGTTCGAGCTGTACCCCGAGCAGCGCGCTGAAGGCCAGATCGTGCTGGACGGCGAAAACCTGCTCACCAGCAAGCAAGACGTGGCTTTGGTGCGCGCCAAGGTGGGCATGGTGTTTCAGAAGCCCACGCCGTTCCCCATGTCCATCTACGACAACATTGCCTTTGGTGTGAAGCTGTTCGAAAGCCTCAACGCCACCGACATGGATGACCGCGTGGAGTGGGCCCTGCGCAAGGCGGCACTGTGGAATGAAGTGAAGGACAAGCTCAACCAGAGCGGCTCCAGCCTCTCGGGCGGCCAACAGCAGCGCCTGTGCATTGCGCGCGGCATTGCCATCAAGCCCGAAGTGTTGCTGCTCGACGAGCCTTGCTCGGCGCTGGACCCGATCTCTACCGCCAAGGTGGAAGAGCTGATTGCCGAGCTGAAGAACGACTACACCGTGGTCATCGTGACGCACAACATGCAGCAAGCAGCCCGTTGCAGTGACTACACCGCCTATATGTACCTGGGCGATCTGGTGGAGTTTGGAGAAACAGAGCAGATGTTCTTCAAGCCCCAGCGCAAGGAAACCGAAGACTACATCACCGGCCGTTTCGGCTGAGGAGACACCATGCCAGAAAAACATCTCTCCACCCAGTTTGACAGCGAACTCAACAGCGTTTCTTCCCGCGTGATGGAGCTGGGCGGCCTGGTGGAGTCGCAAATTCGCCAGGCGATTTACGCCTTGTCCCAATTCAGCATGGAAGCCGTGGAACAAGTGGCCACCATGGAGCAGCGTGTGAACGCGATGGAAGTGGAGATCGACCACGAGCTCTCCTCCATCATCGCCCGCCGCCAGCCCACAGCGCGCGATCTGCGTTTGCTGATTGCCTTCTCCAAGGCCACGGCCAACCTGGAGCGCATGGGCGACGAGGCGCACAAGATGGCCCGCATGGTCAAGTCCATCATCGAAAGCGGTGCAGCCCGTTCGTTGCCCTTCAGCGACCTGCGCATGGCAGCTGATCTTGCCTCCGGCCTGCTGCGCAAGGCACTCGATGCCTTTGCTCGCCTCGACACCAAGGCGGCGCTGGACATCCTGAAAGAAGATGACCTCATCGACAAGGAGTTCGACGGGTTTGTGCGCAAGCTGGTCACCTACATGATGGAAGACCCCCGCACCATCTCGGCCAGCCTGGACCTGCTCTTTTTGGCCAAGGCCATTGAGCGCATTGGTGACCACTCGAAAAATGTGGCCGAACTCATCATTTATCTGGTCAAGGGCAAGGACGTGCGCCACGCCGCGATGAACGATATTGAATCGGCTGTGCTGCAGTAAGGGAAGGGCAGAGCCATGAAGAAAATGCCCCGGGTCTTGATCGTTGAGGATGAACCCGCCATTGCCGAGTTGATTGCCGTGAACCTGCGGCACAACGGGTTCCAGCCCATCTGGTCAGAAGATGGCGAATCGGCCCAGCGTGAGCTGGACGCCGTGCTGCCCGACGTCATCCTGCTCGACTGGATGCTGCCCGGCCAAAGCGGGTTGCAACTGGCCCGCAAGTGGCGTGCTGACAGCCGTCTCAAGCCCATTCCCATCCTGATGCTCACCGCGTGCGGCGATGAACCCGACAAGGTGGCTGGGCTCGATGCGGGTGCGGACGACTACATCACCAAGCCGTTTTCCACGCAGGAACTGCTCGCCCGCATTCGCGCCGTGCTGCGCCGCCGTGCGCCTGAGCAGGTCAACGACAGTGTGACGATTGGTGAGCTGGTGCTGGACGCGACCACCTACCGCGTGACTTACCAGGGACAGCCCCTCAAGGTGGGCCCCACGGAGTTCAAACTGCTGCACTTTCTGATGAAGCACTCTGAGCGTGTGCACAGCCGTTCACAGTTGCTCGATAAGGTGTGGGGTGACCACGTTTTCATTGAAGAGCGCACGGTGGACGTTCACGTCAAGCGTCTGCGCGAGGCCCTGGGCGCCGCAGGGGCCATGGTGGAGACAGTTCGGGGCGCGGGTTACCGCCTGACCGCCCAACCCCAGGCGTTATTGCGCGCCTGAGCAGGCCCAGCGGCCTTTGTTGGGGTGCTTCATCACCACGGTTGGGCGCATGGCTTGCCAGGGGCATGGCCTCTCGGCGCGGTGGTGCTTGCGGGCCTGAGTATTGGACGGTGGAAGCGCCCCTCTCGAGGTTGTGCGTATTTTTGAGAAAGCTGTGCGTCCCACATGTTCTGGCGTTTTGTATTTTTTCTGACTTGGCAGCTGGCAGGTGGTGCTTTGGGCTGGTGGCGCGCGGGGCCTTGGGGTGCGGCACTGGGGGCTGCCGTGGCCGCATGGGCCTGGTTTGTGTGGGACTTGTCGCGCGGCGCCCGGGTGCTGCGGTGGTTGCGTACGGGTGACTTGGCTACGGCGCCCTCCATGCGCGGCATGTGGGGCGAGGCGGCAGACCGCGCTCGCCGCTTGCTGCGCCAGAGCGAGGCCAAGGAGCAAGACAGCCACAGCCGCTTGCAGGAGATTCTGGCGGCCCTGCAGGCCACGCCCAACGGGGTGGTGCTGCTCGACAGCGAAGGCCACATCGAGTGGTGCAACCAGATTGCTGCCAGCCAGTTTGGCATCGACGCGCAGCGCGATGTGATGCAGTCCATTGGCAATCTGGTGCGCGATCCTGACTTCAGCGCCTACTACGCGGCGCATGATTTTTCTCATGACGTGGTGCTGCAGGGGCGCGACAGCAAGCCTTCCAGGCCCGTGCGCATTTCGGTGCACCTGCATCCGTATGGCGACGGGCGCAAGCTGCTGCTCTCACGCGACGTCACTGCACTGGAGCAGGCCGATGCCATGCGCCGCGATTTCGTGGCCAACGTGTCGCACGAGATTCGCACCCCTCTGACGGTGCTCATCGGCTTCATCGAAACCCTGCAGACGCTGCCGCTCTCTCCGCAGGAGCGGACCCGCTACCTGGGCATGATGTCGCAGCAAGCCTCGCGCATGCAAAGCGTGGTGCAGGACTTGCTCACACTCTCCCGGCTGGAGGGCAGCCCGTTGCCGGGCATGACTGAATGGACGCCCGTGCAGGCGCTGATGCAGCGCTGCGAGGACGAGGCGCGTGGGCTGTCTGCATTGCTCACACAGAGCCAGGCGCGCCCGCATGTGTTGGAATTCCCACCCGCCGAACAGTTGCGTGCGCTGGGAGAGATCGCTGGCGTTCCAACAGAGCTGCAAAGTGCGCTGTCCAATCTCATCAGCAACGCCCTTCGCTACACACCTGCGGGTGGCACCATCACCGTGGCCTGGGAGCGGGTCCATGACGGAGCGGTGCGGTTTTCCGTGCGCGACACGGGCCCGGGCATTGCGCCAGAGCACATTCCGCGTTTGACGGAGCGCTTCTATCGCGTGGACCGCAGCCGCTCCCGCGAAACGGGTGGCACTGGCCTGGGGCTGGCCATCGTGAAGCACGTACTGCAACGCCATGGCGCATCGCTCGATATCACCAGCGAGCTGGGCAAAGGCTCCACCTTTTCGGTCACCTTCCCGGCCAACCGCCTACGCTGATGCATGGTGCGTTGAACGCGCTGCTGCCTTGGCCAGCATCACCATAAACGCCGCTGCGGTGACGAGCAGTGCCAAGGCGCTGCACGCCCAAAACGCAGCGGGTGATGCTGCCATGCTGCTCCACACCCCCGTGTCGCTGTAGGCCACCAGGTAGCCGCCGCCCAGCCCCAGCCCCCACAGCAATACGCAATACACCGCCAAGGGGGCGACGGTGATGCGATAGCTTCGCAGCACGAAGACGCACAGCGTTTGCGATGCATCCGCCAGGTGATAGGCCGCCACCCACAGCAGCAGCCCTGACGCCACACCTGCCACGGCGGGGCTGTCGGAATAAACAGACGCAACTTCTTGGTTTGCTATAAATAATATAGCTGCTGGCGCAATTCCAGTAAGCGCTGCAAGCCTAAAACCTATATAAACCACGCGCTGCGCACGCAGAGCCTGGCCAGCGCCCAGCCAGTAACTCACGCGGGTGCTGGTGGCGATGGCCAGCGACAGCGGCACCATGTACAGCAATGCGGCCATGTTGGCTGCAATCTGGTGTGCTGCGGCGGCCGTGGTGCCCTGGCGTGCAATGAACAAGGCCATCAGCGTGAAGGAAGTGACTTCCACCATGATGGCCAGCCCTGCGGGCACGCCCAGTTGCAAAAAGCCGGACAGGGTTGGGGCATGGGGCCGCTCCAGCGGGCGCCAGAGCTGCAAGGGGGGGTAGATGCTTTGGGTGCGCAGCAGCCATACCGCCAACGCCAGCATGGTGTAGTTGACCAACAGCGTGGCCCAGGCGCAGCCCACTACGCCCTGTGCGGGCAAGCCTGCGCCGCCCAGCGTGAACCAGATGGACAAAGGGACCTTGATGAACAGCGATGCGACCTGCAGCCAGGTCACCAGCTGGGGTTTGCCCAGCGCCTGGTTGAGCGTGCTGTAGACCCGAAACAGCAGTGCTGCGGGCAGCGCAAAGGCCAGTACGGCCAGGTATTGCTCCACCTCGGCACGCAGGGCAGGAGGGATTTCCGTCCAGCGCAGCAGCGGTGCGGGAAACAGCAGTACCGCCATGCCCAGTGCCGACGCCGCCATGCACAGGTAGAGTGACTGCCGCACCGAAAAACCCATGCCCTGCAGATCCCCTGCACCCCGTTGTTGGGCCCACACGGGCATCAGCGCCTGCAAGACACCCATCAGCCCGACATAGATGCTGATGAAGATGGCCGAGCCCACCGAAAGCGCCGCCAGCGAGGCTTCTCCATCGCGGCCTGCCACCAAGGTGTCCGTCACGCCAAAGGCCATCACCGCCAACTGGCCTGCCAGCACGGTGGCCGCATGGCGCGCAATGCTGGGCAGATCGGCAGACTGGTCGGTGAGGTGCGGATGGGGCGTGGTCATGCGTTGGTTCAATGGCTGCGCTGGCAGCCCCTTGGGCAGCGGAAAGGTGCGCGTTGGTTGTGTTCTCAATGGCGAATGGCAGCGGCTGATTTTCAGCGCAATGTCGGTGCAGGCTCGCCCATGGGGCTACCGCAATTACTGATCGGCAGCTGCCCCGGCTTATTGCGGGGCCTGCGCGCGGCGCAGCAGCACAAGCTGGTCGTTCTTGTCCGTGGGGCGCGGCACGATGGCCACTTCTGCCCAGTCGCTGGTCTTGGCAATGCCTGGGGGCGCGGGCCAGGCGTTCAAATCCACCAGAAGCCAGTCGCAGCGGCCCTGGGGGTCTGCTGCTTGCAGATTCATGCCACCGTGGTACTGGAAAGCCGCGATCTGTCCACGGCTCAGGCCGTAGGTTTGTACGCAGCCTTGGGGCGCGTTGTTCATCAAGCGCACCACGTTTTGCACCTGCGGTGCGTAGCTGCGCGCGTAATTGAGCAGGGGTAGCCACAACGTCAGCAGCAGCAGCCAACCCAGGGTAGCGCCGCTGGCGGGCAGCACCAGGCTCTTCCAGATGGGGGCACGGTCGCGCGATGCACGCCACCACACCAAACTGCACCACGCTACCGAGGCTGCCAGCGCCACCAGCAGTGCGAACAGCGAGAACGATGGGCTGAACCCAGGCGCCAGCTTGGCCACGTTGGCCGCAGGCTTGGCCGGTACACCGGTCTGCATGGCGATCCAGATGACCCAGATGGCCAAGGTGGAGATGCTGAAAAACAGCAGGGTGAACCAGTCAATCAGCGCAGCCACCGCCCGGCTCAGTGTAGGCAGTGCAAAAGCTGCCAGCGTGGCCATGGCGGGCAGGCCCAGCAGCAAAGCCCGGTCTGCCGGTGCTGTGCTGATGGTGGCGCCCACCGATACCAGCGAGAACCACAGTGGCAACCACAGGTGGCGGTGCCACTGGGTGCTGGCAATCTGCTTGCGCCAGCGCCACAGTGTCCAGATGGCCAGGGGCCACGCAGGCCAGCCAAACCACAGCAGCAGCCGGGCCAGGCTAGCCCACTCTTTGCCGCCCGCATCCGTGCCCACCAGTCGCCAGCGCCACAGGTCGAGCTGCCACGCCATCAGCGCCGCAGCTGCCACCAGAATCAAAGTTGCCGCAACCCATCTGCGCTGGTGGGCAATGTCCACACTGGCACTGCGCCATACCAGCCAGGCGCCGCCCAGGCCCAGCATGGCCGCCAGGGCAGGGGCACCCGCCAGGGTCAGCCCGGCCAGCCCGGCGGCCAGCGCCAGGGCGGGGGCTACGGTATGGAAGCCCAGCGCGGCAAATCCGAAGAACACCAGCGTGGTGCAGCACAGTTGCACCAGGTAGCTGGTGGCTTCGTGCGACAGCTGGGCCAGCCCCAGGCAGGCCAGCAGGGCCAGCAGCCCCCCGTCGGCCATGGCGCGGGCATAGTCAGTAGGCTGGGCCTCGCCGCCAAAAGCAAACGCCACGGGCTGCGCCGCAGGGCTTCGGGCCAGGTAATACACCCCGTACCAGGTGGCTATGAGCGTGAGGACGAGCATCCCTGCGAAGGGCAGCCGTGCCGCCATGTCGGGGGTGAGCCCCGCAGGCGCCCATTGGATTGCCAGCGCTCCCAGCCAATAGGGCAGCAGCCCGTCTGTTTCTGGAGCCATGCCGCCCAGCAGAGGGTTCCACCAGGAGGTCTTGCCCTGGGCCAGCTCCAGCATGTAGCCGAACGCGGTGACGTCCGCGCTTTTCCACGGGTCACGCCCCACAAAACCGGGCACCACATACGCCAGGCACAGCAGCAACAGCGCCCAGCGAGGCAATGCCTGTACGGCTTTTTGGCTGACGATGGCAGGGTTGGGTGGAGTCACGGGGAGGGCGGGGCAACGGGCAGAGCGGCTGCCAAGAATATAGGGAAAACCAAAGAAAAAGGCAGCGCGGTCGCCCGGGCTGCCTTTTTGGCGGATTGCGGCGAATTACTTCGCTGCGGTCTTGCCGAAACGGTTGCGGAAGCGCTCCACGCGGCCACCCATGTTGTCCACCGACTTTTGTGTGCCAGTGTAGAAGGGGTGCGATTCAGAGGAGGTATCCAGCTTGAACAGAGGATATTCCTTGCCTTCGAAGGTTTCGGTTTCTTTGGTGTTCACGCAGGAACGGGTCACGAACTTGAAGCCGTTGGACAGGTCCACGAACAGCACTTCGCGGTAATTGGGGTGAATGCCTTCTTTCATGATCTTCCTTGAGTCAGCTGCGGGAGCCGCATCGGCCAGTCCGATGTACTTTCCGCAAGAAAAAGCCCGCCATTATTGCACAGACTGTTGTTTGCCTTGTTTTCAGATGGCCCCGTTCATTGCTTTGAAGCCAGTTAGGGGCAAGGCGGGGCGCCAAAAATCAGCCGCCGCGACGCATCATGTCGAAGAAGTCCACATTCGTTTTTGTGGCCTTCATGTTCTTGATCATCAGCTCCATCGACTCGATTTCGTCCATGTTGTACATGAACTGGCGCAGGATGCGGGTCTTCTGCAAGATCTCGGGCGCAAGCAGCAACTCTTCGCGGCGTGTGCCGCTCTTGTTCAGCTCGATGGCGGGGAACACGCGCTTTTCGTACAGGCGGCGGTTCAGGTGGATTTCGCAGTTGCCGGTGCCCTTGAACTCTTCAAAGATCACTTCGTCCATGCGGCTGCCGGTATCGACCAGCGCCGTGGCAATGATGGTGAGCGAGCCGCCTTCTTCCACCTTGCGGGCGGCGCCAAAGAAGCGCTTGGGACGCTGCAGAGCAGCGGCGTCCACACCGCCCGACAGCACCTTGCCGCTCGACGGCACGACGTTGTTGTAGGCGCGGGCCAGGCGGGTGATGGAGTCCAGCAGGATCACGACGTCCTTCTTCAGCTCGACCAGGCGTTTGGCGCGCTCGATCACCATTTCGGCCACATGCACGTGGCGGGCGGCGGGCTCGTCGAAGGTCGAGGCAATGATTTCGCCCTTCACCGTGCGCTGCATTTCCGTCACTTCTTCAGGGCGCTCGTCCACCAGCAGCACCATCAGGTGCACGTCGGGGTTGTTCGCCGTGATGGCGTGGGCGATGTGCTGCATCATCACCGTCTTGCCGCTCTTGGGCGGCGCCACGATCAGTGCGCGCTGGCCACGACCGATGGGGGCGATGATGTCGATGATGCGGCCGGTGATGTTCTCGTCGCCCTTGATGTCGCGTTCCAGGCGCATCTGTTCCTTGGGGAACAGGGGCGTCAGGTTTTCGAACATCACCTTGTGCTTGTTCTGCTCGGGTGGGCCGCCGTTGACCTTGTCCAGCTTGGTCAGGGCAAAGTACCGCTCGCCGTCCTTGGGCGTGCGCACTTCACCTTCAATCATGTCGCCGGTGTGCAGGTTGAAGCGGCGTACCTGGCTCGGGCTGATGTAGATGTCGTCCGTGCTCGCGGTGAAGCTGGTGTCAGGGCTGCGCAGAAAGCCGAAGCCATCGGGCAGGATTTCCAGCACGCCATCCGCAAACACCTGTTCGCCCGCCTTGGCGCGCTTCTTGATGATGGCAAACATCAACTCCTGTTTGCGCATCCGGCCTGTGTTTTCGATTTCGAGTTCTTCGGCCTGCTTCAGGACTTCAGACACGTGCAGTGCCTTGAGTTCGTTTAAGTGCATGGAAAGACTCCTTGGCGGAGTAAGTAGGTATCTTGGGGGAGTGGGGCTGGTGCCACGGGAGCTGCTGTTGACAGTCCGGGCGCGCCTGGGAGATCTCGGGCCGGTTGCCAATGCGTGCAAACCGGTGATCTGGCGAAATTATGACAGGAAAAAAATGCGGGGATCCTGGGCTGTTGCGCAATGCCTGCCATGGATTGCGCTCGCACAAAAAGAGCGGACGCCGACCGAGCCTTCGGGCGGCGTCTGCGCATCAAGCCAATTGTTGGTCGATGAAGGCTGTCAGCTGGGCCTTGCTCATGGCGCCCACCTTGGTGGCTGCCAGCTGGCCGTTCTTGAACAGCATCAGGGTGGGGATGCCGCGAATGCCGTACTTGGCGGGGATTTCGCGGTTTTCGTCCACGTTCATTTTTGCGATTTGCAGCTTGCCCTGGTAGGCGCCTGCGACTTCGTCGAGGATGGGGGCAATCATCTTGCAGGGGCCGCACCATTCGGCCCAGTAGTCCACCAGCACCGGGGTGCCGGGTTGCAGCACGTCGGCTTCAAAGCTGGCGTCGGAGACATGTTTGATGAGTTCGCTGGCCATGGCGGATTCCTTGTTTTTCAGCGGGTTGGGACCGGTGTACGTTTAAAGTTCAGGCATTGTGACAGAAACCAATTCCACGTTCACCGGTGTGGCCGGGTCTCGCGATGCTATGACTGTCATAGCGAAAAGTGATCGGTACACCGCTCCGTGCGCTGCTGTATGGCACCGCGCTCTGGCCCAGGTGGCGGCCCATGCGCAGGCCCAGGGCGCGCATCTGGCGCGCACCGTGGTGCTGGTGCCCTACGCCCAGTTGATGCCTTGGGCCCAGCGTTTCTGGGCGCAGCAGTTTCCGCAGGGGTTTGCCCCGCGTTTTGAAACCACGCGCAACTGGGCCGGGCAGCTGCAAGGCTCTGAGCCCACGGGTGATGACTTTGCGGGCGACGTGGCGCGTGACACCCTGACGGCACGGGCGTTGCTCGAGCGTGTGGGGCAGGGCGCCCTGCGTGATGTGCTGGCCACCCCTTTGCAAGAGGCCGCAGCCCAGCTGGCCCCGGTGGTGGCTGCTGTGCAGCCCGAGCGCCGCGCCGCTTGGGGCGATGAGGCCCGTGCCCTGCTGGCCACCACCGACGAAGGCAGTGCCCTGCACTATGAAGCCCTGGTAGCCCGCCTGGCACTGGAATGGGTGCTGGCATCGCGCCACGCCACTGATGTGCTGTTTGAGCCCGGTGTGCGCGCCGCAGTGGATGCGCTGGTGGTGCTGGAGGGGTTTCAGTCCGACGCCCTCAACCTCGCCCTGGTGCAGCACTGGGGTGCCAGCGCCTGCTGCGTAGGGCTGTGGGATGCGGAGTCTGCCTCTGCACAACCCCCATCGCAGATGGCCCTGCACGCGGCGGCAGACGCCGAAGACGAAGCCCACCGTGCAGCCGCCTGCGTACTGCGCCACATCGAGCAGGGCCGCATCCCCGTGGCGCTGGCCGCCACCGACCGGGCCCTGATCCGTCGCGTGCTGGCCCATCTGGACAGCCAGGGCGTGCTGGTGCGCGATGAAAGCGGCTGGATTCTCTCCACCACCCGTTCGGCCGCAAGGCTGATGGCCGCGCTGGAGGCGGCTGCGTGGAACGCATCGTCCAACGCCGTGCTCGACTGGCTCAAGCACACGCCCGCGCTGCCACCTGCCGATGTCAACCGTCTGGAGCAATGGCTGCGCCGCAACGTGGTGCCGCAGTGGAGCGCCGCCGCAGCGCGTGATTTCAGCGCCCAGCCCGCCCTGGCCCGCACCGTGGCCACGGTGGAAGGCTGGCGGGATGCCCTGCGCACCGCACGGCCCCTGCCGCAGTGGCTGTTGGCGTTGCGCTCGGTGCTGGAGCAAGCGGGGCAATGGCAGGGCCTGCAGGCCGACCCTGCAGGCATGCGTGTGTTGGCGGCGCTGCGCCTGCAAGACGGCCAGCAAGCGGAGCTGCAAAGCTGGGGTGACAGTGCGGGCCGCCGCATGACGCTCGCGGAGTTCACCCGCTGGGTGAAGGATGTGCTGGAGGCCGGGCGCTACGTGGCAGCGCAGTCGGCTGAGGCGCCCGTGGTGGTCTTGCCCATGCCCCAGCTGCTGGGCCGCCCGTTTGCCGCCGCTGTGCTGCCCGGCAGCGATGAAAAGCGCCTGCAACCCGCGCCCGAACCCTCGGGCGACTGGTCCCAGGCCCAGCGCGAGGCCTGGGGCCTGCCCACCCGCCAGACGCTGGAGGCTGCCCAGCGCGCCGCCTGGGCCAACGCCCTGCGCACACCCGTGGTCGATGTGCTGTGGCGCACCAGCGATGAGGGCGGGGAGCCATTGCTGGCCAGCGCCCTGGTGCTGGCCCTGCAACTGCAAGGCGACGCAGCCCAGGGTGCTGACGCCCGCCCGCCCCGCACCGTGCAGGCCGCCCCCACGCTGCGCCCCTTGCCTGTGGGCCAGGCGCTGCCCGTGCAGCAGCTCTCGTCCACCGCGTATTCCGACCTGCGCCACTGCCCCTACCGCTTCTTTGCCCAGCGCCAGCTCGGCCTGCGCGAGGCCGACGAGTTGGACGCCGCCGTGGACAAGCGCGACTTTGGCAACTGGCTGCATGCGGTGCTGCAGCGTTTTCATGAAGACCTGCGCGACCAGCCCACCGATGACGCGGACGAGCGCAGCGCCCGCATGGACGCTGCCGCCGAGGCCGTCACCCGCGAGCAGCGCCTGCAAGAAGGCGACTTTCTGCCCTTTGCCGCAGGCTGGGCGCAACTGCGCGATGGCTATTTGCACTGGCTGGCCGGGCACGAACAGCAAGGCGCGATGTTCCGCCAGGCCGAGGTCAAGGCCAAGCAACCGCTGGGCGACCTGGAGCTGATCGGCACCATCGACCGCATCGACGGCGTCTCCAGCACGGGCGAGCCCACGGTGCTGGTGATTGACTACAAAACCGAAAGCGACAGCGTCACCCGCCAGCGCATCCAAAGCGGCGCGGAAGACACGCAGCTGCCGTTCTACGCCGCCCTGCTGCACCACGACACGCTGCGCGCCGCCTACGTCAACGTGGGCGAGCGCGGCGAGACGCAATTGCACGAGCAGGACGAAGTGGTGCACCTGCGCGATGTGCTCATCGAAGGCATTCAGCACGACATGGCCCGCATCGCCGCCGGGGCGCCGCTGCCCGCGCTGGGCGAGGGCTCGGTGTGCGATTTTTGCGCCGTGCGGGGGCTGTGCCGCAAAGACTATTGGGCAGATGCTGAACAGGTGCTGCCCGCGCCAGAGACGCCATGACCAAGAGCCATTCCTCAACCGTGCAGGCCGCCTACGAACACAACGGCCGCCCCGTCTCGCGCGAGGCCTTCTACGCCATTGCCTGCGACCCCGCCCGCAGCGTGGCGGTGGAGGCCTGCGCAGGCGCTGGCAAGACCTGGATGCTGGTCTCGCGCATGCTGCGCGCGCTGCTCGATGGCTGCGCGCCGCACGAGATATTGGCCATCACCTTCACGAAAAAGGCCGCGGGCGAGATGCGCCAGCGCCTGCAAGAGTGGCTGGAGCAGTTCAGCCACAAGCCGCTCGATGAACTCACTGCCGAGCTGATTGCACGCGGAATCAGCCCCCAAGGCGCACTGGAAAAGCGCGAGGCGCTACAAAATCTATACCGCCAGTTGCTGGAGGCGGGCCGCCCGGTGCAGATCCGCACCTTCCACAGCTGGTTTGCCGCGCTGCTGGGCACGGCCCCGCTGGCGCTGCTGCAGCAGCAAGGGCTGCCCGCGCACTTTGAGTTGCTGGAGGACGATGCCGAGGCCGTGCGCGAGGTGTGGCCCCCGTTTTTGCAGGCCGTGGCCGACAGCGCCAGCCTGCGCGCCGACTACGAAGCCGTGGTGGCCCGCCATGGCCGATCGCAAACGCACAAGGCGCTGGCGGCGGCACTGGCCAAGCGGGTGGAGTTTGATCTGGCCGACGACGCGGGCGTAGTCGATGCCTCGGTGCCACCGTTCCAGCAGGCCTACCCTGAACTGGCCGCGTGGGCCGAGCCTGCCGAGGCCTTGCAGGATGCAGCCTGCCTGCAGCGCTGGCGCAACCGTGCCAGCGCTTTGGGCGCTGAGTCCAACAAGACCCCGCAAAAGGCGGCGGACGCCATCATCGACGCGCTGGCCTGCCCCGACCTGAACCAGCGCCTGGACATGCTGCGCAAAGCGATGTTCGTGGCCAAGGAAGACCGCCTGTCGAAGAACCTGGAGAAGTTCCCCGCCGCGCAAGAGGCCGAGCCCGAGCTGCAGCGCCTGCTCACCGCCCGCCGCCAGCATGAGGCCTGGCAGCACCAGCAGCGCATGGCCCGGCTGGCGCGCTGCCTGATTGCGCAGTTTGCCGCCGTCAAGCAGCAGCACGGCTGGGTGGACATGAACGATGTGGAGCGCACGGCCTTGGTCATGCTGGCCGACCCCATCCTTTCTGGCTGGGTGCAAGAGCGGCTGGATGCGCGCATTCGCCACCTGCTGGTCGATGAGTTTCAGGACACCAACCCGCTGCAGTGGCAGGCGCTGCACGCGTGGCTGGCGGGCTATGCGGGCTCGGGCGGTGGCTCGGCTGCGCCCAGCGTGTTCATCGTGGGCGACCCCAAGCAGAGCATCTACCGCTTTCGCCGGGCCGAGCCGCAGGTGTTCATCGCCGCGCAGGCCTTTGTGCGCGATGGGCTGGGCGGCGACCTGCTCAGCTGCGACCACACGCGCCGCAACGCGCAGGGCGTGATTGCCGCCGTCAACGCCGTCATGGGGCAAGCCCAGGCGCAGCACGAGACCACAGGCTTCCGCGACCACACCACCGAATCGAAACACCCAGGCCAGTTGCTGCGCCTGCCCGCCATCACCGATGACGACGATGCGAGCGATGGAAGCAGCACCGCCCGCGACCCGCTGGCCTGGCGCGACAGCCTGACCGAACCCCGCCACGAGGCCGAAGAAACCCAGCGCATGCGCGAATGCGCACAGGCCGCTGCCTGGGTGGCTGCACAGATTGCCAGCGGCACCCCGCCCAAAGAGGTGCTGGTGCTGGCCCGCAAGCGCGACCGCCTGGCCAGCATGCAAGACGCCCTGCGCGCCCTACACCTGCCCTGCGTGCAGCCTGAAAAGTCCGACCTGTTCGACGCACCCGAGGTGCAGGACATGGTGGCGCTGCTCGATGCGCTGGTCTCGCCCACGCACGACCTGTCGCTGGCCCGTGCGCTCAAGTCGCCGCTGTTTGGTTTGGGTGACGATGCGCTGGTGGCCCTGGCCGTGCTGCGCCGCCAGCCCGAGCATGCGGGCTGCAGCTGGTTTGATTTGCTATTGAAAAGTGAGCTGCTTGCGACCGATTTACAAGCGCTGGGGCCTGTTTTGGTTCAATACCAGGGCTGGGTGCAGCGCCTGCCGCCGCACGATGCGTTGCACGCCATCTACGAGCACGGCGACGTGCTGGCCCGCTTTGCCGCCGCCGCGCCCGTCACCCAGCGCCAGGCCGTGCAGGCCAACCTGCGGGCGTTGCTGGCCGCCGCGCTGCAGCACGACGGGGGCCGCTACCTCACGCCCTATGCGTTTGTGCGCGCCATGAAAAAGGGCGGCGTGCGCGCCCCCGGCCGGGCCGATGCGCAGGCCATCCGCCTGCTGACGGTGCACGGTGCCAAGGGGCTGGAGGCCGACTGCGTGCTGCTGCTGGACACCGACACCCGCCCGCAGAAGGCTGAAACCATGGGTGTGCTGGTGGACTGGCCCGGCGAGCAGCCCGCGCCCTCGGCCTTCATCTTTTTGGCCAGCGAATCCAACCCACCCCCCAGCGCCGAGTCCACCCTGGCCGCCGAGCAGCAGGCCCGCAGCCGCGAGGAGCTGAACATGCTCTACGTGGCCATGACGCGCGCCAAGCACTGCCTGGCGCTGTCGTCGGTGCAGCCCGGCAACTTGGCCCCCGGCAGCTGGTGGAATCGGCTCGCTCCGCTGGTTACCGAGGTTGATCCGCAAGCCCAGGCCCCGGCGGCGCATGGCGCAGAAGCCGCTGCCCCTGCTGATGTAGCGGAAACCTTCACCATCCCCAGCCTGCCCGCGCTGCCCGAGGCGCTGCAAACCGCCCGCGTGCACACCGCCGCCGGGCTGGAGGGCGAGGTCCCCGTGGCCATGCCGGGCGATGCGGATTCGACCCCGCTGTCGCGCCAGGGCGATGCCATGCACCAGCTATTGGCGCAGGCGGGCGTGGCCGGTGCCCCGCTGGCTGAGTTGCGCGCCCACGGCTGGCCCGCCGCCCGCCTGGCCCGCTTGGCGATTGACCACGACATCACCCCCACCGCTGCCGAGCAGGCCGCCCGCATGGCGCAGGCCATTCTGGCGGGTGAGGGCGCCTGGGCGTGGGGTGCGGCACTGGTCCAGACCGCCATCAACGAAGCCCCGCTGCACTACCAGGGCCAGAGCCTGCGCATTGACCGGCTGGTGCAGCGCCGCGCCGTGCAGGCTGGTGACCCCTTGGCGGGCTGGTGGGTGCTGGACTACAAAAGCGCCACCCAGCCCCAGCGCCAACAGGCCCTGGTGGCGCAGCTGCAGCGCTACCGTGAGGCCGTGTCTGTGCTGATGCCCGGCGAGGTGGTGCATGCCGCGTTCCTGACGGGCGATGGGCGCATGGTGATGGTCGGTGGCACCGATGCGTCTGCCGCCTCCGCCATGGGGCATACTCCCGCCCCCGGCGCTGCGGCGCTGGATGTGCCCGCGCTGCCCGCAGCGCCTGCCGCTCGTCCTGGTGCCGCCAAAGCTGCACCAACGGTGCCCGATTCCAGGCAGGGTTCCCTGTTCTGATCCGCGCGTTCTCTTGCCATCCTCTTGACCTTGACCCAAAGGCCTCCCGTGTCCCAAGCCCCATCCTCCGCCCCCGCCACTTCTGCCGTTGCCGCAATCTCTTGCGATGTGGCCATCATTGGCGGTGGCCCTGCCGGGCTCATGGCGGCAGAAGTGCTGGCCCAAAGCGGGGTGGCCGCGCACCTGTTTGATGCCATGCCCTCGGTGGGCCGCAAGTTTCTGCTGGCGGGCAAGGGCGGGCTCAACCTCACGCACTCTGAGCCGCACGAGCCTTTTGCCAGCCGCTATGCCGCGCGCCAGCCGCAGATCGAGCCGTTGATCCGCGCCTTCGGCAGCCCCGAGGTGCGCGCCTGGGCGCAGGGCCTGGGGGTGGAGACTTTTGTGGGCACGTCGGGCCGTGTCTTCCCCACCGACATGAAGGCCGCCCCCTTGCTACGCGCCTGGCTGCACCGCCTGCGCGGGCAGGGTGTGCAGCTGCACATGCGCCACCGCTGGCTGGGCTGGGCCAACGGCCACGATGCTGCGCAAGCCGCGCAGCCTGCGCAGCAAGCGCTCGATTTCACGCCCTCGTCAGCCCATGTGCTGCGCTTTGCCACACCTGCAGGCGAGTGCCAGGTGACCTGCCGCGCTGTGGTGCTGGCCCTGGGCGGCGGCAGCTGGGCGCGGCTCGGTTCCGACGGAGCCTGGGTACCCTTGCTGGCCGAGCGCGGCGTGGCCGTGGCCCCGCTGCGCCCCTCCAACTGCGGCTTTGATGTGGCGGGCATGCACGCCCCCGCGGGCGAAACGCGGCGCGCCTTCTTGCAAGAGCTGCTGGGCCGCACGCCCACCGTGCCTGTGGGCTGGACGCCGCATTTTGCAGAGCGCTTTGCAGGCCAGCCGTTCAAATCCGTGGCGCTGAGCTTCACCAGCAGCACCGGCCAGCACTTTCAACGCCGGGGCGAGTTTGTGGCTACTGCCACGGGGGTGGAGGGCAGCCTGGTGTACGCCGTGTCACATCTGTTGCGCGATGAGATTGAGGTGCACGGCCACGCCACCTTTCATCTTGACCTGCTGCCCGACCACAGCCCGGAGCGCGTGCTGGTCGAGGTGCGTCATCCGCGCGGCTCGCGCTCGCTCTCCAGCCACCTCAAAAGCCGCCTGGGGCTCGATGGCATCAAGGCGGGCGTGCTGTACGAACACCTGGGCAAAGACGGCATGAACGACCCCGTGGCCCTGGCCCACGCCATCAAGGCGCTGCCCATCACCGTGGTGGCGACACGTCCCATCGACGAGGCCATCAGCACAGCGGGCGGCGTCACTTTCGAAGCGCTGGACGAACACCTCATGGCGCAGGCGCTGCCCGGTCTGTTCTGTGCGGGCGAAATGCTGGACTGGGAGGCCCCGACTGGTGGCTACCTGCTGACGGCCTGCTTGGCCAGCGGCGTGCGCGCAGGGCAGGGTGTTTTGGCATTTTTAGGGTACAGCGCCAGTCCATAAAGCGCAGGCAGCTATCGATTTGGTAGCAATTACCGCGGGTCAACATTTCTCGTGGGTGACGCAGGGCGACTGCTGAGTCTGGGGGCGCGGGTACGATGTGGACCTGTCCTTGCGTTGTTGAAAGAAGCCATGACCTCTTCCCACGGCCCCGCCATTGCAGACCTGCAGACGCAGATTGCAGCGCTGCGGGAACAGATCCGCACGCACGAAGCCGCCCTGGCCGAGCTGCGCGAGAAAGAGAGTGAACTCCAGACCATCGTCTCCACGCTGGAAGAGATGGAAAGATTCATGCGCGAATCCGGCAAAGGCGTGCGTCGCTGAGACAGTCGGTCAACGACTCTACCGAAGGTGTCGAAGAATATTTTTGAGGGGAATGACAGCGGTTGAAAAACCGCCCTGAGGCATGAGAAGAAGTTGACGAGCCTTACCCCCGGCACTGACTCTACAGTTAGGGCTGCTTGGTTCCCCACCTGACCCGGTTGGCTGCTTTGCCATGCGGGGAGGCCCGTCAGCGCGCATTGTACTGCGGATGCCGGGCCCCATCGACCAGCGCGGGGATTTATCGCTGCCGTGAAAAGGGCGACCCCTGCCCAGCCCGTAGAATCCGGCCCCATGTCCTATCTCGTGCTCGCCCGCAAGTACCGCCCCCGCAATTTCACCGAAATGGTGGGGCAGGAGCATGTGGTCCAGGCCCTGTCGAATGCGCTGACCCAGCAGCGCCTGCACCACGCCTACCTGTTCACGGGTACGCGCGGCGTGGGCAAGACCACGGTGTCGCGCATTCTGGCCAAGTCGCTCAACTGCCAGGGGCCTGATGGCAACGGCGGCATCACCGCCACGCCCTGCGGCGTGTGCCAGGCGTGCACCGACATCGACAGCGGCCGTTTTGTGGACTACACCGAGCTGGACGCGGCCTCCAACCGCGGCGTGGACGAGGTGCAAAGCCTGCTGGAGCAGGCTGTCTACAAGCCGGTGCAGGGGCGCTTCAAGGTCTTCATGATCGACGAGGTGCACATGCTCACGAATACGGCGTTCAACGCCATGCTCAAGACGCTGGAAGAGCCGCCCGAATACCTCAAATTTGTGCTGGCAACGACCGACCCGCAGAAGGTGCCGGTCACGGTGCTGAGCCGCTGCCTGCAGTTCAACCTGCGCCCCATGGCCCCCGAGACGGTGTTGGACCACCTCACCCGCGTGCTGGCCAACGAAAACGTGCCTGCCGAGCCGCAGGCACTGCGCCTGCTCTCGCGCGCTGCGCGGGGCTCCATGCGCGATGCGCTCTCGCTCACCGACCAGGCCATCGCCTTTGGTAGCGGCCAGTTGCAGGAAGCGGGCGTGCGCCAGATGCTAGGAGCAGTGGATCGCTCCTACGTGTTCCGCCTCATCGATGCGCTGGCCCAGGGCGATGGCAAAACCGTGGTAGAAACGGCCGATGCCTTGCGCATGAATGGCCTTTCTGCCGCATCGACCCTGGAAGAAATGAGCGCTGTGCTGCAACGCATGGCCGTGTACCAGGCCGTGCCGCAGATGGCGCAGGCCGCGGATGCCAATGACCCCGAGGCGGTAGAGACCGCGCGGCTCGCAGCCCAGATGCCCGCCGACGAAACCCAGTTGCTCTACAGCCTGTGCCTGCATGGCCGCGCCGAGCTGGGCCTGGCGCCTGACGAATACGCCGCGCTCACCATGGTGCTGCTGCGCCTGCTGGCCTTCAAAGCCCCCGCAGACCCGGCTGAAAAAAAAACTCTGACGCGGCCTGAAACGGCACCCACTCCGACCCCGGTGGCTGCAGCGCAGCCTGCAGCGGCCCCCTTGCCAGTGGCCCCCTTGCCAGCGGCACCGCTGCCAGCGCCTTCCCTGGCGCCTGCTCCCTCTGCTGCTGCGGCCCCGGTGGCCTCTGTGGCCCCGGCCGTCGCGCAGCCACCCGAACCTGCTCCCCCGGCACCTGTGCAGCCCGCTGCAGCACCCGCCCCGGTGGCAGAGTCTGTGCCTCCTTGGGAAGAAGACAGCAGCAACGAACCGCCTCCATGGCCCGACGCGGACGATGGATCGGTGCCCACCACCCCGGCTGTAGCGCCCGTGCGTACGGCTGAAAAGGTAGATCGAAATCTGCCTCCAGCGCAAGAAGTACAAGCGCAGGCAGCTCCTGAATTCGTAGCAATTCCGGTGCGTGAGGCATCCGAGCCCAGCGAGCGTCTGCAGCCCTTGCCCCTGTCGGCGCCCACACCGGTTTCCGCGCGCTACACGCCCACGGAAGAGGGCGATGTGTGGCACGCCACGGTGCAGCAACTGGTGGCGGCCGAGGCCATTACTGCCCTGGTGCGCGAGCTGGCCTTGCAGTCCCAACTGGTGGCGCGCGATGGCGCCCATTGGCTGCTGCGGGTGGAGCGCGAATCGCTGAACCAGCCCACCGCCCGCGAACGCCTGCGCGCCGCACTGGAAGCTGCTGGCCACGCCACGCAGATCAGCGTGGAGGTGGGCCGAGTCATCGACAGCCCCGCCCGCCGCAACGCAGCCGCTGCTGCCGAGCGCCAGCGACTGGCCGAAGAAACCGTGATGAACGACCCCTATGTGCAGACGCTGATGCGTGAGCACGGCGCGAAGATCGTGCCGGGCAGCATCAAGCCCGCGTGAGATGAAACACCCCCTGAGTCGCCTTCGGCGCCTTCCCCCTCTCTCGCTTCGCGGGAGGGGGACGCTCCCAGCGCACGGAGCCTTAGCGACACAACGGTGTCTTGGCGGCCCTTGCGCGGGAGCACTGGTCTGGGCAGCGGCGGTTTCGATGGCCGCTAACGGCGCAAAGCACAATACCGTGAATTTCGGATACTGAATTTCCGTCCCTACGTGGGAATCGATCAACCAGAAAGAAAGCAAAGGAAACCAACATGTTCAACAAAGGACAACTCGCCGGCCTGATGAAGCAAGCCCAGGCCATGCAAGACAACCTCAAGAAGGCCCAGGACGAGCTCGCTTTCATCGAAGTGGAAGGCGAATCGGGTGCGGGCCTGGTCAAGGTGGTGATGACCTGCAAGCACGACGTCAAGCGCATCACCATCGACCCCAGCCTGCTGGCCGAAGACAAGGACATGCTGGAAGACCTGGTGGCAGCTGCGTTCAATGCGGCGGTGCGCAAGGCTGAAGAGACTTCGGCGGAGAAGATGGGCAAACTCACCGCAGGGATGCCAGGCCTCCCCGGCGGCATGAAATTCCCTTTCTGAGGGGGTTGGCTACCGAGCGGGCGATCTGCGTCGTTGGGCGGTGCTCGCAATCCTCACGTACTTCAAGTACGTTCCGGTTGCTGTGCTCCGGCCGCCTAGCAGCTCATCCCGCTCGCTACGCCCTTGAGGGCGGGGTGTGAAAGCCAGTAAAGCCGGGGTTGCTGCCTCTCGGGCTGCGCCTGCTGAAGGTGGTTCGTTCACTGCTTCGACTTTTTTCTCAAATCCTTTCTCCTGGCTGCCCCCAGCGCCACGGAGGTCTTGGCCCAGACGCTGCGCCGGTTGCCGGGGGTGGGGGTGAAGTCTGCGCAGCGCATGGCGTTTCATCTGTTGCAGCACGATCGCGAAGGGGCGCTGACCCTGTCGCGGGCGCTCTCGGAAGCGGTGGGCACGGTGCAGCACTGTGCACGTTGTCATACGTTCACCGAGGCTGAGGTGTGCAGCACCTGCCTGGACCCGGACCGCGATGCCACGCGGCTGTGCGTGGTCGAAACACCCGCTGACCAGTCTGCGCTGGAGCGCACGGGGGCCTTCAAGGGGTTGTACTTCGTGTTGATGGGGCGGCTCAGCCCGCTCGATGGTGTCGGTCCCAAGGAGATC